>NZ_RZRY01000104.1:0-13636 GCF_003998035.1 Mesorhizobium sp. M2A.F.Ca.ET.039.01.1.1
TTTCTCGCGCTCGACCAGCGTCATTGCCGGGGAGGGCACGGCGATGGAGCGCGACTATGAATTCTCCTCGCGCCAGCATTTCGCCGACCTCGACGCGCCGGAAGAGATCGGCCGCAAGGCCGGCGAACGCGCCGTGCGCCGCCTCGGCGCCCGCAAGGCGGCGACCGGCCCGGTCGATGTGGTGTTCGATCCGCGCGTCGCGCGCGGCATCGCCGGCCATCTCGCCGGCGCCATCAACGGCGCGTCGGTCGCCCGCAAGACCAGCTTCCTGCGCGACATGATGGGCAATCAAGTGGCCTCGGCCGCGATCACCGTCACCGACGAACCTTTGCGCCGGCGGGGACAGGCCTCGCGCCCGTTCGACGGCGAAGGCGTCGAGGGCGGGAAGCTGCTGATGGTCGAGAAGGGCATCTTGAACCACTGGTTCCTGTCGACCTCGGCCGCGCGCGAGCTCGGTCTCGTCACAAATGGACGCGGCTCCCGCAGCGGCTCGTCGGTCTCGCCGTCCTCGACCAATCTCGCCATCGAGCCCGGCGAGCATTCGCCGGACGACTTGATCGCGTCGCTGAAGCGCGGCTTTTACGTCACCGAGGTGTTCGGTCAGGGCGTCGACATGGTGACCGGAGAATACAGCCGCGGCGCCTCCGGCTACTGGATCGAGAACGGCGCGCTGGCCTATCCGGTGGCCGAGGTGACGATCGCCTCCAACCTGAAGACCATGTTCCTCAACATGGTGCCGGCGAGCGACCTCGACCGCAATTTCGGCACGGCTGCCCCGACGCTCCTGATCGAAGGGATGACCCTTGCCGGCGCTTGACCAACTGACATCGAGCGAGGCTGGCGACGACCTTGCATTGCTGCGCGAAGCCGCCCGCGAAGCCGGCGCCATCGCCATGGGCTATTTCGGCAACAACCCGCAGGTGTGGATGAAGGGCGGCACCTCGCCGGTGAGCGAGGCCGACCATGCGGCGGACGCCTATCTTCGCGAGACCTTGCTCAATGCGCGTCCCGATTATGGCTGGCTGTCGGAAGAGACCGCCGATGACCACGCCAGGCTGTCGGCCCGCCGCACCTTCGTCGTCGACCCGATCGACGGCACGCGCGGCTTTCTCGACGGTCTGCATTCCTGGTGCGTCAGCGTCGCCGTGGTCGAGGACGGCCGCTCGCTCGCCGGCGTGCTCGAATGCCCGGCCAAGCATGAGACCTACTGGGCGCTGCCGGGCGAGGGCGCCTATCTCAACGACAAGCGCATCCATGTGCGTCCGCTGGGTCAGAGCGTCGATATCGGCGGACCCAAGACGCTGGTCGACCTGATGCCGGAAGTCTGGCACGACAGGCTGCGGCGGGCCGCCTACATCCCCTCGCTTGCCTATAGGCTGGCGATGATCGCCGCCGGCAAGCTCGATGCGGCCTTCGTCAAGCCGAATGCGCATGACTGGGACATCGCCGCCGCCGATCTCATCCTCGCCGAGGCTGGCGGCGCACTGCTTGATCGCGCCGGCAAGCCGCCGCGCTATGCCGGCGAGGTGATCAATCACGGCGCGCTTGCCGCCGGCAGCGGTGAACTGCTCGGCGTGCTCGCCGGTGTAATTGCCCGCATTGACCAAGGGTGAGTCGGCCCACAGTTCCAAAATCGTCTGCTTTGGGCTAAACGTTTCACAAAATTCATGAATCTGCGAAGGATCGGCATGGCCGTGGAAGACGGAAAGAAACAGCTTTTGCACCTGGTTTTCGGTGGAGAGCTGAAAAAGCTGGGTGGAACCGAGTTTCGTGACCTGGACGCGCTCGACATCGTCGGAATCTACCCCGACTATCATTCGGCGCACACTGCGTGGAAGGCGAAGGCGCAGGCCAGTGTCGACAATGCCCATATGCGTTATTTCGTTGTTCATCTGCACCGTCTGCTCGATCCAGAAACAAAGGTCGGCGGTTGACGTCGATGGAGCATGAAGCGGTGAAAGGCGCGACCAGGCGGCGCGCTGCCAGACGCGGCGGAACGCGTACGCTGTGGCGGCGCATCCGCGAGCCGTTGGCGCAGTCGAGTTTCGTCAAGAATTTCATCGCCAGCCTGTTCGCCTGGTTCCTGCGGCTGATTCGCCTCACCAGCCCGCTTGTCGAAGGCTCGACGAAGGTTGCCGGCGGCGCTTATGCGCATCTCGAGCCCGGCATCATCGCGCTCTGGCACGGCCAGCAACTCCTGACCCCTGCCTATTACCCCAAGGGCCGGCCGCTGGTCGCCATGGTCTCGCGCAGCGCCGACGCCGAGCTCCAGGCACTGATGCTCGAGAAATTCGGCATCGAGGCGGTGCGCGGTTCCGGCGGCCGCAACAGCTCGAACCATCTCGACAAGGGCGGCGCCAAGGCCTTGATCGCGCTCAAGAGGTCGCTCGTGATCGGCAAGAACGTCGCCATGATCGCCGACATTCCGAACGGCAAGCCGCGCGAGGCCGGGCTTGGCATCGTTCTTCTGGCCAGGCTTTCCGGCCGGCCGATCCTGCCCTCGGCCATCGCCACCAGTCGCCGCAAGGTGCTTGAGAGGAGTTGGGACAAGACCACCATAAACCTGCCTTTCGGGCGCTCCGCGGTTATCGTAGGCCCCCCGGTCTTCGTGCCGGCCGATGCCGACGATGCCGAGATGGAGCGCAAGCGCCAGGAGGTCACCGCCTCCCTCAACGCCGCGACGGCCGAGGCCTATCGCCTCGTGGATGGCGGCAAATGAGCGAGCGCTGGGCGCGTGCGGCCCTGACCGCCTACCGCTATGCGGGGGCGGCCGCCTATCCGCTGATCGGTCCTTATGTCGCCTGGCGCGCCTCGCGCGGCAAGGAAGATCGCGCCCGGCGCCGCGAGCGCTACGGCGTCGCCGGCCGGCCCCGGCCGGAAGGGCCGGTGATCTGGATCCATGCGGCAAGCGTCGGCGAGACGATCGCGGTGGTGCCACTGGTCGAGAGCATCCTCGACTACGGCGTCAACGTCGTCCTGACCACCGGCACCGTGACTTCGGCCAAGGTCGCCGACGAGCGCCTCGGCAGCCGCATCATCCACCAATATGTGCCGCTCGATCTCAAGCCCGCGGTAAGCCGTTTCCTCGATCACTGGCGGCCGGAACTGGCGATCATCGCCGAATCGGAAATCTGGCCGATGACCATCCTGGAACTCGGCGCCCGCAATGTGCCGCAGGTTCTGGTCAACGGCCGGCTGTCGGACCGCTCCTTCACGTCGTGGAAGAAGCGCGCAAGCGTTGCCGAGGCGCTGTTCGAGAATCTCGCCCATGTCATCGCCCAATCGGATGTCGACGGCGAGCGGTTCCGCGCGCTCGGCGCCCGGCCGGTCACGGTTTCCGGCAATCTCAAGGTCGACACCAACCCGCCGCCGGTTGATGAGCGGGCCCTGGCCACCCTGCAGCGCCAGATCGGCGATCGCCCCACCTGGGCGGCGATCTCGACCCATGACGGCGAAGAGGTCGTGGCCGCCGAGGTCCATGCCAGCCTGCACAGGCGCCATCATGGGCTTTTGACCATCATCGTGCCGCGTCATCCCGACCGCGCCGACGCGCTTGCCGCGCAGATTTCCGGCATGGGCCTGACGGTGGCACGGCGCAGCAAGGGTGACCGCATCTCGCACGATACCGATATCCTTCTGGGCGATACGATCGGTGAGATGGGGCTTTACCTGAGGCTGACCGAGATCGCTTTCGTCGGCCGTTCGCTGACCTCGGAAGGCGGCCAGAACCCGCTCGAGCCGGCAATGCTCGAAACCGCGGTGCTTGCCGGCCGCAACGTCCAGAATTTCCGCGAGGCCTATCAGCGCCTGCTCGACAGCGGCGGCGCCAAGCTTGTGCGCGACCGCGACATGCTGACCGGCGCGGTCAATTTCCTTTTGACCAACGAGGTGGCGCGCCACGAAATGATCGCGGCGGGTGCCGCCACCGTCGACGAGATGCGCGGCGCGCTCGCCCGGACGCTGAAATCTCTGGAGCCCTATATCCAGCCGCTGGTCGTCAAGGCGCGCCTGAAAGGCGCCAACGGTCGATGAGATGACCTGCGAGGCGCCGCCCTTCTGGTGGGAAAAGCCGGACTGGCGCGTGCTCGCTCTGTCGCCGGTGTCGGCTGCCTACGGCATGGTTGCCGGCCGCCGCATGCGGCATGCCCCGCGCGAGAAGGTCGACGCGCCGGTATTGTGCGTCGGCAACCTGACGGTCGGCGGCAGCGGCAAGACGCCGGTCGCTATCGCCCTGGCGAGGCAAGCCAAGCGTATGCAGCTCACGCCGGGCTTCCTGTCGCGCGGCCATGGCGGTTCGTTTGCCAAGCCGCATGTCGTCGATGCGCATCACGACGCCGCCAAGCATGTCGGCGACGAGCCGCTGCTTCTGGCCGAACACGCGCCGGTGGCGGTGACGGCGAACCGCGCCGCGGGCGCAAAACTGCTCATCGAGGGACATGGCTGCGATTTCCTGATCATGGATGACGGCTTCCAGTCGGCGCGCATCCATATCGACTATGCGCTGGTCGTGGTAGACGCCCGCTTCGGCGTCGGAAACGGCCACGTCATTCCGGGTGGACCGCTCCGCGCCAAGATCGTCGACCAGCTGGTCTTCACCAGCGGCTTGCTGAAGATGGGCGAGGGCGCCGCCGCCGACGGCGTCGTGCGCCAGGCGGCGCGTGCCGGCCGGCCGATCTTCCTGGCGCATGTCGAGCCGGCGGATCCGTCACGCTTCGCCGGCGGCCGGTTCCTGGCCTTCGCCGGCATCGGCCATCCGGAGAAATTCTTCGACACGGTGCGCGGAGCGGGCGGTGAAGTCGCGCTTTCGCGCGCCTTTCCGGACCATCATTTCTACGCCCAGGACGAGCTTGCCGACCTTCTGGCGCTCGCCCGGCAGGAGGGGCTGCGCCTGGTCACCACGGCGAAGGACGCCGCGCGGCTGCGCCACGGCGAGGTGCCCGCCGGTTTCCTCGATCAACTGGACGTGCTCGACATCGAGGCCGTGTTCGAGCTCGATCACGTGCCTGAACGCATCATCGGCGAGACGCTCGACGCCTGGCGTCAGCGCAAGATGCGTGGCTGAGTTTTGCGGCGCGCCTGGTTGATCCGGTGCCCTGCCGTCAGTTGATAAGCCCACGGAAATAGCGGACTGTCTCGCCAAGCCCGTCTTCGAGGGCAACACGAGGGGACCAGTCCAGCGCCGAACGCGCCAGGCCTATATCGGGCTGGCGCTGTTGGGGATCGTCTTCGGGGAGGGGCTTGAACTCGATCTTCGACTTGCCGCCGACGATGCCCAGCACCAGCTCGGCCAGCTCGAGGATCGTGACTTCCGTCGGGTTTCCGATGTTGACGGGCCCGACGAAATCGTCGGGCGTCGCCATCATCCGGGCCATCGCATCCACCAGGTCGTCGACATAGCAGAAACTGCGGGTGTGGCTTCCGTCGCCGTAGATGGTTATGGGGTCTTTGCGCAATGCCTGAACGATGAAATTGCTGACCACGCGCTCATCCGAAGGGTGCATGCGAGGTCCATATGTATTGAAGATGCGCACCACCTTGATCGGCAGTTGCGACCGGCGCCGATAGTCGAAGAACAGTGCTTCGGCGCATCTTTTGCCTTCATCGTAGCAACTGCGCGGGCCAATCGGGTTGACATGGCCCCAATAGGCCTCGGTCTGGGGATGGACTTGCGGATCGCCATAGACCTCGGACGTCGACGCCTGGAGGATTCTGGCGCCCGAAGCGCATGCAAGGTCGAGCATGTTGATGGCGCCATAGACGCAAGCCTTTGTCGTCTCGATTGGAATGCGCTGGTAGTGAACAGGCGAGGCGGGGCAAGCGAGATTGAAGATCTCATCGGCCTCGGCCTGAAGCGGCACGGTGACGTCGTGCCTCAGCAGGCTGAACCGCGCATTGTTTGACAGGTGACGGATGTTCTCATCCGAACCAGTCAAGAAATTGTCGAGGCATATTACTTCATGGCCGCTTGCCAGCAACAGGTCGCATAAATGCGAACCAATAAAGCCGGCACCGCCGGTCACCAGAGCCTTCACGGCAAATCCCCCATACCCACGGCATTGTCTATAACCGCAGAGTCACGGACCTGTCACGTGCGTTGGAAGAAGGGTTTTTCGTCGCGACGATCGATTGTTGCCGGCACTCGGCCAGGAACCTGTATGGGCTGGCCCGGGTGAATGGCGCCGGCCGTGAAGCCGCGACAGGCCAAGTTGCAGGTTGCCTCAGCGCTGACGCTGCATCGCCTCGAGGATGGTCTCGTCGCGCTCGACATTGAGCTTGCTTTCGAAGTCGAAATGCCAATCCCTGTCGCGCGGCGTGGAAGTCGAGGCGTCGCCGCGCCGGATCTTCTGGTCGAGGTCGGCGAGCGATCGCGACCAATAGTGATTGATCCTCAATATATCGAGCTTGGGAGGCATACCGGGCACGATGGTCCGTCGATCAGTGTCCACCCCTTCACCGAACAGGAATTTCGACTGATGGACGCCAGGCCTGTAGACCATGCGAGGGTTGAGGATAGTCTTGACCGTCGTGATGTTCGGCCCGGCTCGCATCGTAAAGGCCTCGACCAGTGGTCTTTCCGGTCGCTCGACATGGCCGGAAGAGCCATAGAACGCCTGCCAGACGCAAACGCCTGGAAGGTCGCGATAGTCCCTGAGAACCGAGGGCACGTCACGTCCGTCGGGCGCGAAAAGAAACTCATCGATGTCGAAGAATCCGATCCACAATGCTTCACGCCAGCGCCTGCGGATGCAGTCCCTATAAGCCGACAGCTGTCCCACCGGCCGCGGCCAGTCGACCAACGTAACCAGCCCTTGCTGGATGAACGGGTCCAATACGGCTTTGAAGTCGTCGGTCGAGAAGTTGTTGTAGAGATAGAAATGCTCAAATCCCACACCCTGGTGGAACCTGATCCATTCGGCCAGAAACGGCGCTTCTTCACGGAAGATGGCGCAGGCCGCCAGCTTAAACCGTGGGGCTTTCGATACCGCCCGATCGCGCATTCTCGCACGCATGATAAGCGGCATGCGAAGAAAGGTCTTGAGAGACTTTTTGAAGTTTTTCAATTCGGTAGCCTAGGCGCAATCGAGGTGACTGTCACGGCGTCGTGAACTCGCCCGGCCTATCACCGTTTGCGCAGCTCCGGGTGCATCTCGATCTCGCGGGCAAGCGAGACCGCCGCGTTCACATAGGGCTCTTGCCGGGCGACGCTCCAATATTTGAGCTCGTCGAGCGGAATGTTCTCGCCCGTCACCGCGCAGCGCACGAACGAGCCCGGACTGGTGACCTGGAAGTCGCCGTCGAGATAGCGGATCCGGGCTTCCCTGCCGCCCGGGCCTTCGAAACGGTTCATCATGAAAGGACGCTTGCGTTCATCTGGGTTTCAATCGCCACAAATCGCAAGCAACGTCAAGCTTGACGCAATGCTCATCCGGTATGGCTGAGCGTCAAAATAGTTTCCGGAAGCCGGCATGGACATCACCTCGACCCGCTTGAACGCACTGATCGGTGAAGCGCTTACCCCGCAGCCGGCGCCTTCGCCCAAGGCCGATCCTGCGGTGGCGGCTTTGATCAAGACGCTGGTCCAGCCGCCGGCGCCCTCGACGGGGCAGGCGGCGCAAATCGCGGCCCAGTCGCTGCAAAGCGCGCAGCCGCGCCCTGCCGCCCAGGCATCGCAGCGCCTGTCGTCCGCAGAGGTCGAGGATGCTTACCGCGCCGTGATGGAGCCCGATGCCGTCACCGACGCCTCGCCGGCAAGACCCTCGATGGGCAGGGCGGCGACGGATGCCGATCAGGCTCCGCGCGGCTTCGCCTCACCGCAGGCAGCGGTTGCAGACAATGTGTCCAGGCCCGCGGTTGCGCCGGCATTGTCCACATTTTCGCCGGCCGTCGCCTCCGCCGCGGTGCTGGTAGCAGCCAACGCCAACGCGCCGCAGCCTCGGGGCGCCGCGATCCGCCCGGCTGGTCACGCGCCGCGATCGGAATCCGCGCCGATATCCCTTTGGACGATCTCGGTTGTCACGGCCATCGTCTCGGCGGTGACGGCAACGATCATGGTCCTGCTGCTTCGCTAGAGCAATTCCAGGAAAAGTGTGAACGGTTTTCCGCCCGAAGGAGATGGGCATTTCACCGTTTTCGTGAAACGGTGAATGCCCTAGACGTCATCCTGAAGGAAAGCTTCGAGCTTTTCCCGAGCAAGCCCCGCCTGTTCGGCGATGCGCCCGGCCAGATCTGCCGCCGCCGCGCGCGGCCGGCCGACCGGACGGTCCATCCAATAGGACACTGGATTGAGCGCAACGCGCTCATCGACGGCAACGATACGGCCGGACCGGAGCTGGTCCGCGGTCAGCGGCGGCCGCGCCAGCGCAATGCCCAGCCCATGCGCCGCCGCGTCCAGAACCAGATTGTAATCCTCGAAACGCCGGTCCTGCGGACGGGGGCGGTAATCGATGTCTTGCGCGGCGAGCCATGCACGCCATCCGGATGCATCGGAATCGTTGATCAGCGGGTACTTCAGCAGCCGCGCAGGGTCGCCCCGTCCGATCTCCTTGGCGAGCTCCGGCGAGGCGATGGGGAAAATCTGCTCCTCGAAAAGCTGCACCGAGACGCGGCCCGGGATGCGGCCGCGCCCGCAGCGCACCGAAAGGTCGATGCCTTCGTCGGCAAGGTCGGCCTGGCGATTGTCGACATCGAGCACGATGCGCAACTTGGTCGGATGGTTTTCCAATGCGGCCATGCGCGGCATCAGCCATAATCCGCTCACCGAGGGGATCGAGGCCAGCCGCACCACGGCCGTGCCGCGCGGCTCGACCCAGCGGTCGGAATTGACCGAAATCAGCGCGAAGGCCTCTGTGGTGCGAAGATGCAGGCGATTGCCCTCGATGGTCAGCGACACGCCGCGCGCATTGCGCTCGAACACTTTCAAGCCGAGCCAGTCCTCGAGCTTGGCAATCTGGCGACTCACCGCGCCATGGGTGAGGTTGAGTTTTTCGGCCGCCGCGGAAAAACTCCCCGTGCGCGCCGCGGCATCGAAGGCGCGCAAGGTTTCCAACGGCAGTATCTGATCCGAGCTGTGATCCATGCTCACAGCTGACCCTCGATTTGCTCGTTTGTCAATCGGCCGGCAATGGCGTTTTCTGCGTCCATGGCACCAAAACACGAGGGTACGGCAATGAGTGCTTACACCGGCACGTTGAATGAGACACAGCGCATGGACGGCACCGCGGCCGTCGCGGTGGCGCTTACGGTGCTTGGCTGGGCTTCGGCGTTCCCGGCGATCCGCGCCGGCCTTACCTCCTTCCAGCCGCTGGAGCTCGGCGCGCTGCGCTTTGCCATCGCTGCGGTCCCGGCCGCCATATTTCTCGCGGTGAAGCGCCCGGCGCTGCCCAGGATCGGCGAGCTGTGGCGCTTCGCCTTTGGCGGCGCCATCTTCGTCGCGCTCTACACCGCCATGCTCAATTTCGGCGAGCTCACGGTCTCGGCGGGTGCGGCCGGCTTCATCATCAATGTCAGCCCGATCTTCACCGCAATCATGGCCATGGCCCTGCTCGGCGAGCGGTTCTCAGGCATCGCCTGGCTGGGCACGGTCATTTCCTTCGCTGGCATCGGCATCATCGCGGTGGCCGACGGACATGGCCTGCATTTCAATACCGGCGCGCTGCTGGTGCTGGGCTCGGCGCTTTGCTCGGCCGTCAACACGATCGTCCAGAAGCCGCTCTTTGCCCGCCATCATCCGCTGACGATATCCGCCTCCAACATGGTGCTCGGCGCGCTCTGCCTGTCGCCATTCCTGACGGAAGCGTTTTCGCAGGCGGCGGTCGCCGACACTGCCGGTCTCGGCGCCGTCATCTATCTCGGCATTGTGCCCTCGTTGATCGCCTATGCGGCCTGGGCGACCGCGCTGTCGCGCCTGCCTGCCGCCCGCGCCTCGAACTTCCTCTATCTGGTCTCGCCGACCTCCGCTTTGATCGGCTTCTTCTGGCTGGGCGAAGTGCCGTCGCTGCTCGGCATCCTCGGCGGCGCGCTGGCTCTGGGCGGCGTGATCGTGGTGAATTTGAAGCGGTAAATCAAAAGGTTGAAGTCATTTCCTGACTCAAGAAAAGAGCCGCTTCGAGCGGCTCTTTTCTTGCCCCCTCATCCGGCCGCTTCGCGGCCACCTTCTCCCCATGGGAGAAGAGATTGGCGCCGGCGCCGACAATCTCCTCTCCCCACCGGGGAGAGGTCAGCCGAGCGCAGCGGAGGCTGGGTGAGGGGCCGTGGCGCACTCACCGCCTTCCAAACAGCCGTTCGATATCGGCCAGCTTGAGCTCGATATAGGTCGGTCGGCCGTGGTTGCAGGTGCCGGAGCCGGGCGTCGCCTCCATCTGGCGCAGCAGCGCGTTCATTTCCTCGGCCTTGAGCAGCCGGCCCGAGCGGACGGAACCATGGCAGGCCATGGTCGCGGCGATCTTGTCCAGCCGTTCCTTCAGCGTCTCGACGGTGTCGTTGTCGGCGATCTCGTCGGCAAGGTCGCGCACCAGCTGCTGCACATTGGTCTCGCCCAGCATCGAAGGCGTCTCGCGCACCGCCACCGCGCCGGGGCCGAAGCGCTCCAGGCCGAGGCCGAATTTGGCCAGCGTCTCGGAGTGCATCGCCAGCCGCTCGGCGTCTTCCTCCGGCAGATCGACGATCTCGGGCAAAAGCAGCATCTGCGACGGGACAGCGCGCGAATGCAGGGCGTTCTTCAGCGCCTCATAGACCAGCCGCTCATGCGCGGCATGCTGGTCGACGATGACGAGCGAATCCCTGGTCTGCGCGACGATATAATTCTCATGCACCTGCGCGCGCGCCGCGCCCAGCACCATGCCGAGCAGCGCCTCGGCCGGCTCGGCGACGCCGGCGCGGGCATCGGCGCTGGCGAGCGGGCCGGTGTCGAACGCCGCCTGGTCGTTCTCCGCAAAGCCATTGCGCTGATGCCCCGCCTCGCCATAGCCCATATCGAGCGGCCGCTGCGCCGAACGCAACGGGTCGAAGCCTCCGGAGTTGGAGGCGTGATAGGCGGCCTCGTAGCTGCGATGGCCGCCCGCCGGGCCGGGGTGGGAATAGGCTGCGGCCCCAGGCCGAAATGCCGCCATCATGCCGGCGGCGCCTGTCGTCGCCGCGCGGATGCCGGCGCCGGCCAGCGCGTCGCGGATGGCGCCGACGATCAGCCCGCGCACCAGTCCCGGATCGCGGAAGCGTACATCGGCCTTGGCCGGATGGACATTGACGTCGACCGTCGAGGGATCGAGCGACAGGAAGAGCACCGTCACCGCGTGCCGGTCGCGCGGCAGCACATCGGCGAAGGCGCCGCGGATCGCGCCGGCGATCAGCTTGTCGCGCACCGGACGTCCGTTGACATAGGCATATTGCTGCAGCGCGTTGGCGCGCGTGTAGGACGGGATCGAGACATGGCCGGCCAGATGCACGCCGTCACGCATGGCATCGATGGCAATGGCATTGTCCGGGAAATCCTTGCCCATCACCTGCGCCACGCGGGCGAGCTGGCCTTCCGGCGTGTCGCTCGTCGCCGGCAGTTCTAAGGTCGAGCGGTCTGAACCGGCCAGCGTGAAGCGCACGGCCGGGAAAGCGATCGCGATGCGCTTCACCACGTCGCTGGTGGCCGAGCTTTCAGCGCGTTCGCCCTTCATGAATTTCAGCCTGGCCGGCGTCGCGAAGAAGAGGTCGCGCACCTCGACCGTGGTGCCGCGGTTGGCCGCCGCCGGCTTCACCGGTAAGACGCGCCCGCCGTCGATCCCGATCTCGGCCGCGCTCTCGCCTGACGCCGTGCGCGAACGGATCGACAGTCGCGCCACCGAGCCGATCGAGGGCAGCGCCTCGCCGCGAAAGCCCAGCGAGCGGATGTCGTGGATGTCATTGGAAAGCTTCGAGGTGCAGTGGCGGGCAATGGCCAGCGCGAGTTCCTGTTCGGGGATACCCGAGCCGTCATCGGTGACGCGGATCAGGTTCAGCCCGCCGCCGGCGGTGACGATCTCCACGCGCGACGCGCCAGCGTCGAGCGCATTCTCGACCAGCTCCTTCACCACGCTCGCCGGACGCTCGATGACCTCGCCGGCGGCGATCTGGTTGATCATCGTTTCGGAAAGCTGACGGATGGGCATCCGGTGATTATAGGCGGATTCGAGTGCGCTGCGGATAGGCCAATTGCATCAAACCGCCGCCGTCACCCAAATCAGCCAGGAGTAACCACCTGCCGCAGATCCACGCCATCCGGCAGCCGAACGTTCCGGGTCAGCTTTGCGATATCCTTCCACCCCTTCTTTCCCAGGATCTGAACCTTTTGAGCTAGAAGCTGTGTCTTGCAGTGCTCACAGCCGAGAAGATCAGATCCTACCAAGACCGTGCCCAAAGCGGGTTTGCGGACTTTCGGGTTGCCTTTCATCAAATCCGCGAAGGGCCTGCTGTCGACAGGGTGCTGAAAAAGTGTGTCGTAATATTTCGCGAACTGCCCATGGTCTGGAAACATCTGGCCGGTTTTGGTTATTTTCCTGAGGTATCGACTGCATTTCCAGCACGTCGGATAGGTTTGCAGCATGAAAAAGACGAAAAATCCTCCCAGGATGAAGCCTATGAAATCGATCACTGCTAACCAGTAGCCAAAGTCGCCAACCTCGCCACTGTCGATATGGCCGCCATGTCCAGCCTTGAGATGCATCGACCTTAGATAGGTATCGAGATAATCCCAAAAACCAATGGCGTCAGAAGCCATAGTGCCGTCGTCCAGGACCAATGAGCGATATTCGCCATAGTAGATGACCAATTGCGCCGCAGCTGTCACAATGAGAATTTGGACGAGAAGAAACCATGTGGGTCGGGTGTGAAAAAACAGGCTGCCAAAATAATAGCCCGAGGCTGCAGCCACCCCGGTCAACACTGCTCCAGCCGGAATGACCACCCAGAAACTGAACGAGAAAACGTTGAAGCCTGTTAGGTTGTTGACGACTATTACTGCCAGAACAACCATCACAAACGTGATTAGACCAGACACAGCCACGCCGAAATTGCCGCTAAGTTTCGCGATCATCATTATCCCCCCCAAAATCCGGTACGCAGTTAGTACACCTGGAACGCCTACCAGTGATAGAGGGAACTTTCGGATACAATCAGTTTTCACGCCTGCGCCACCAGCCAGTCCCTGACCTTGCGCGCATTGTCGCTGAGATCGCGGTTCTTCGGCCAGATGACGTGGAAGCCGATGCCGGTCCGCATCACGTGATCGGTCACCGGCACCAGCAGCCCGGATGCCACAAGACGTTCGACCAGGTGCCGCCAGCCGAGCGAGATGCCTTGCCCTTCCATCACCGCCTGGATCACCAGCGCATAGTCGTTGATGCGCAGGCCGCGCTCGGCATTGCGCAGGCTGGTTCCGGCCGAAGCGAACCATTCGTCCCAGGTCGGGGCCTCGCGATAGGGTTCTTCTAGATGAATCAGCCGGTGCGTGGCCAGTTCCTCGACCGTCCTCGGCTTGCCGAACCTGGCGAGATAGCTGGGGCCGGCGACTGGGAAGATTTCTTCATCGGAGAGCGACAGCGAGTGATAATCCGGCCAGTCGCGCGGCACGCCGCCGCGCACGCCCAGCGGAATCCCCTCGGCGATGATGTCG
>NZ_RZRY01001050.1:0-1675 GCF_003998035.1 Mesorhizobium sp. M2A.F.Ca.ET.039.01.1.1
GGCATAGACCGGATAACGCTCGCCCATCAGCTTTTCCAGCACGGCGCGCGGATCGGGGTTCTTCAACAGCGGCCGGTTCTGCTTCTTGGAGACGCGCTCCATCAAGAGGTCCAGATCGGCCTTCAGCCAGACCGACACGCCATGCGCCGATATAGCCTCGCGCGTCTGCGCGTTCATGAAGGCGCCGCCGCCGGTCGACAGCACCTGCGGGCCGTTCTCCAGCAGGCGCAGGATCACGCGCTGCTCCAGCGCACGGAATTCCGGCTCGCCATAGCGCTCGAACAGTTCCGGCACCGTCATGCGCGAGACGCTTTCGATCTCCTGGTCGCTGTCCATGAAGGGCAGCGACAGCATCGTCGCCACCTTGCGGCCGATCGCCGTCTTGCCAGCCCCCATCAGTCCGACGAAGACGATCGAACGGCTGCCGAGCCGTTCGACCAGCGCGGCACAGCCTTCGTCCGTCGGATTTGGTGGCACAGCGTTCATCGGGGCCTCTTTGCGCCGTATCGACATCAAAAGCCTGTTTGCGTCAAGCGCGGGTGCACGAACGGGTCCGAAGCCTTTCCGGCAAAAACCTGCGGCGACCGGAATCCTTCGTCCTTGAATTGCCCAGTTTGGCGTCCCATAAGGGCACAGGGCTTTGGAAACGCAGAACAACAAGACGGGCGAAATTTGAATGCCGACTTTGTTTCGCTTCGTCGTGACGCTGGCGGTTCTTGCGGGTATTGCCTATGGCGCGATGTTCGCGCTGGCGATGTTCGTGGAGCCCAAAAAAGCGGAAATGAGCATCCGCATTCCCGCCGAGAAGCTCAACCCCAAGAAGAATTGACAAACCCGGCCCGATGAACAGCGCCGCCCGCATCGAAGCCTTCCTCGAAATGATGAGCGCCGAACGGGGGGCGGCCGAGAACACGCTTGCCTCCTACCGCCGCGATCTCGAGGACGCTTCCGAAGCGATCAAGGGCGGACTTGCGGGCGCCGGATCGGCCGACATCCGCGCCTATCTCGACGACATTGCCGCGCGTGGCTTCGCGCCGACATCGCAGGCGCGCAAATTGTCGGCGATCCGCCAGTTCTTCAAATTCCTCTACGCCGAGGGCCTGCGCGGCGACGACCCGACCGGCACGCTGGACAGCCCTCGCAAGGGCCGGCCGCTGCCGAAGACGATGAGCGAGGCCGAGACCGGCCGCCTGCTCGACCGGGCGGCGCACGAAGCCGGCGAAGCTGGTCCGGATGGCGACCGGATGGCCGCCTTGCGCCTGCACGCGCTGGTCGAGGTGCTCTACGCCACGGGCCTGCGCGTGTCGGAGCTGGTCGGCCTCCCGGTGACGGTGGCGCTGCGTGACGACCGCTTCTTCATGGTGCGCGGCAAGGGCGACAAGGAACGCATGGTGCCGCTGTCGGCCAAGGCGCGCACGGCCATGCGCGCCTGGCTTGCCGCAAGGGCCGAGCGCCCGGCCTTTGCCGAGAGCCCGTTCCTGTTTCCCGCCTCCTCCGACAGCGGCCATCTTTCCCGGCAGGTTTTCGCCCGCGATCTCAAGGACTTGGCGGCTCGGTCGGGGATAGCTGCGGCGAAAATCTCGCCGCATGTGCTTCGCCATGCTTTTGCCAGCCATCTCCTGCAGAACGGCGCCGATCTCAGAGCCGTTCAGCAACTCCTTGGCCATGCCGACAT
>NZ_RZRY01001051.1:0-1670 GCF_003998035.1 Mesorhizobium sp. M2A.F.Ca.ET.039.01.1.1
CTGTATGCCCAGTCGAGAGCACCGAGACTTCTCGCAATCATTGACAATCTTTGGGTGACAATCGGCCCTACGCTGGGGCTTCTTGCAACTCAAGGGTTCGAAGACAATGACGGCGAAAGGTTTCACGATGCCGCAATTTCCGCACTGAAGGCAGGAGATGCCGCCGCCGTCCAAAACGCAATAGTTAATGATATACTCACCGCACGTCAGAAGATACTCCAAATATTGAAGCGTGAATAGAAGTGAATATTTTTACACAAAGTTCTTGCGATTCACAGGTAGAGGTCCGCGCCCCCGCCGGTTGCTCAACCCAGCGCCAGACGGCGCAGCAGAAATGGTCGCGGCTCTAATCGCCACTGGATGAGAGTTCGGTGGCTCAAAATAGCTGATCGTTCTAAGTTCCACAAGATAGATTACGCGACTGTTTTCGGTGTACAAATTGTCAGATTTTTAGTATTGCATGATATGATCTCGCTACCTGCAAGTCTTTTCGACCACAATCCGGGATACAACCGATCAGTATTGCAGCAGCAGGCTTACTTTATGTCTCGGTTATACAGGTCGATATTACTAGCACAACCCGTCTCATTAAAACGGGCGGGAGACTCTGAACTCTTCTGAGCCGACTATGCCCCATGAGGCCAATCATTATGCACCGATTGGGATGCGGACCTTGACGACAGTGCCCGCTCCGGGTTTGCTATCGATGAAAAGCCTCCCATTGAGTGAGGCGACCATCTGGGAACAGCCGGTGAGGCCGAGGCCGACGTGATTCCCGGCCCGGGTCGAAAAGAAGGGCGTCTTTGCTTTGCGCAGGACTTCTGGCGTCATGCCGACACCGTTGTCTGCGACCTCCAGGAACAGAACGTTGCGGCGAAAAATGGACCGGTGCACGACCGATGCCCTTACGACAACGCTCGGCCTGTCGGTGTTTTCGACCGCCGTGAGCGCGTTCTGCACGAGCTCGCTCAGCACCAGTTGAAACTGGGTTGCCGGCACTGCTTGTGTTCCCGCCTCGGAATCGACTGACAGCTGTACGATGCCGTCCCGATCTTTGAGGTCCAGCAAAAGCTTGGCGAGCGGCAGGACATGCGAATCTCGTTGCAAAAAAGCGATCTTGAGCAAACCGTCATTGATGGATTCGAGCTCATTCGCCGCACTGCGGGCAGCCTTCAACATCTCTTCTCTCGGAGGTTGCTCCGAACCAGTGCCCTCCAGAAACAGTCGCAAAGCGGTGACGCGGGAGCGCGTCATATGCGCGAACAGCGAGGCGAATGAGCGCATGTGTCGATCGCGGCGGCTGACGTAAGCGTGACGCTGATGGGTTATGAGATAGAAGATCGCGACCAGTCCCAGCGCAATCGCGAACATGAACCAGTTGCGGGATGCGGCTATATCGATTTGAGCGGTTTCCTGGAGCGTCGTGCTGTGATCAACGGTGGCGCTAGAGATCTCGTACATGTCCTGTTCGAGATTGGTCATGTGGTCGAGGGCATCCGCATAATTGGAACCAGCTTCGACGACCGGCGCGACGTTTTGCTCGACTGTCCGACGCACGTTTTCCAGGAGTTCGATGTCTTTCTGCGGGAAGAAATGCTGCAGGTACGGCAGCGCCAGAAGCTGAGCGATATTGACGCTCACAAGAGCCATTTGCCGGTTGATGTCAGGAT
>NZ_RZRY01001052.1:0-1670 GCF_003998035.1 Mesorhizobium sp. M2A.F.Ca.ET.039.01.1.1
GGGAGTAGCGAATAGCGAGTGGGGGCTATCGGTTTGTCTTCTTCCCCTATTCGCTACTCGCTATCTCGCTATTCGCTCAATTACCTTTTCGCAATCGGCACGTAGTCGCGCTCGGTGGCGCCGGTGTAGAGCTGGCGCGGGCGGCCGATCTTCTGGTGCGGATCCTCGATCATTTCCTTCCACTGCGCGATCCAGCCGACGGTGCGCGCGACCGCGAACAGAACGGTGAACATGGTTGTGGGGAAGCCCAGCGCCTTCAGCGTGATGCCGGAATAGAAGTCGACGTTCGGGTAGAGCTTCTTTTCGATGAAGTAAGCGTCGGTTAGCGCGATCTTCTCCAGCTCCATCGCGATGTCGAGCAACGGATCGTCCTTGATGCCGAGCTCGCCCAACACCTCATGCGCGGTCTTCTGCATGATCTTGGCGCGCGGATCGTAGTTCTTGTAGACGCGGTGACCGAAGCCCATCAGCCGGAACGGATCGTTCTTGTCCTTGGCCCGGGCAATAAACTCCGGGATGTGGTCGACATGGCCGATCTCGCCCAGCATGTTCAGCGCCGCTTCGTTGGCGCCGCCATGCGCCGGGCCCCACAGGCAGGCGATGCCAGCGGCAATGCAGGCGAACGGATTGGCGCCGGAAGAGCCGGCGAGGCGAACCGTCGAGGTCGAGGCGTTCTGCTCGTGGTCGGCGTGCAGGATGAAGATGCGCTCCATGGCGCGCGCAAGCACCGGATTGATCTTGTACTCCTCGCACGGCACGGCAAAGCACATGTGCAGGAAATTGGCGGCGAAGCCGAGATCGTTCTTCGGATAAATGAAGGGCTGGCCGATATGGTATTTGTAGGCCATCGCCGCGATGGTCGGCATCTTGGCGATCAGGCGCATCGAGGCGACCATGCGCTGATACGGGTCCGAGATGTCGGTCGAGTCGTGGTAGAAGGCCGACAGCGCGCCGACCACGCCGCACATGACGGCCATCGGGTGCGCGTCGCGGCGGAAGCCGGTGAAGAAGCGCGACATCTGCTCGTGCACCATGGTGTGACGCGTCACGCGATAGTCGAAATCCTCCTTCTGCGCCTTGGTCGGGAGTTCCCCGTAGAGCAGGAGGTAACAGACTTCGAGGAAGTCGCCATGTTCGGCAAGCTGGTCGATCGGATAGCCGCGATGCAAGAGGATGCCGGCGTCGCCGTCGATGAAGGTGATTGCCGACTCGCAGCTTGCGGTGGAGGTGAAGCCGGGGTCGTAGGTGAAGGCGCCGGTGGTGCTGTAGAGCGCGCCGATGTCGATGACGTCAGGCCCAGTCGACCCGCTTCGCACCTTGAATTCATGGGTCTTGCCGGCGAGTTCGAGCCTGGCGGTCGACTCGTGCGCCTTGCTGCCCGGTTCCAGTTTTGTCGCAGCTTCGCTCATTCTCAAACTCCCTTTGTATCCTCATGCCGGCAAAGCAATTCCTGCAAACGACACGTCGAAGTCACCGGAATGCGCGAACTCGCCACCGCATTTTAGGAGGTGCGTGCCAATTGGGCCAAGGCCTAATGTTGCACTGCGAAACACACCTTTCAATGCCAATCTTCTTGGGCCAGTCCGCTCCTAATCGATTTGATCTCCAATGCGCGCCAGGCTTTCCTGGCGGCCCAGCACGGCCAGCACGTCGAACACGCCGGGCGATGT
>NZ_RZRY01001053.1:0-1670 GCF_003998035.1 Mesorhizobium sp. M2A.F.Ca.ET.039.01.1.1
ACCCACGTCCGGGCCATCGAGGCCAAGCAGCCTCACCGCAAGCGCCGCGCCGATGCTGTCGGCAAACAAAGAGCCGCTTGGTGCGCCGCCGGCGAGATCGCTCTGCAGCGCTCGAGCGAGATGCTCGATCCGTTGGTCACGAAGCAGATGGCGGGTGTCAAGCCGTGATATCAGCGCTTTTCCGCCAAGCTCCGCGGCAACTCTTTCCATCAAGGCCGGCGGCAGGACGATCTCCATCGTGTCGAACGGCGTTTCGGCCTCGAAGCCGCCCTCCTCGCCGGCCGGCACAAGGTCGATGTCGCCGGCGCGCCTGACGAAATATCGCCTGGCCTGATGGCAGTAGGAGCGCGTCGCAGCACTCGCATGCACCATGACGCGATGATGCGTTGCCCGAGGCAGCCGATGGACGCCTGCCTCGACGTGCCGGGAAAGCATCGTGACGTCGGATGGGGCCGGAGCGAATTGCGGAAGCATGCTCTCTCGATTCATGGCAAAACCTGTTCAAGATTTGGCAATTCCGGCGCGATTTTCAACGCCGCAACCCTGTACTCCCGCCTCTCCTTCAAAACATGGAAGAGAGGTTGCCATGAGTTCATATGTTGTTGTCGGCGCGGGCCCGGTCGGACGCGAGACGGCTCGCCTTCTTGGCGAGGAAGGCCATGATGTCATCCTGACCAGCCGAAGCGTCGGTTCGAACCCGTTGCGCAATGTGCGGTCGATACAAGCCGACGCCACCGACGCCTCGGCGCTGTCGCGTGTCTGCCGAGGCGCCGACGCAGTGTTCATGTGCGCCATGGCCACTTATCATCGCTGGCCAACCGACTTTTTCCCCATACTCGACGGCACCGTGCGCGCGGCCGAAGCAGTCGGCGCCAGGCTCATCGTGCTCGGAAACCTCTACGGTTACGGCAAGAATGGCGAGAGCCCGCTGCGCTCCGACATGCCGCTGGATCCGAATTCGAAGAAGGGAACCGCCAGGACGATCATGTGGCAGCGGGCGGCCCGTGCCAGCGTGCCGGCGATCGAGATACGCTCCAGCGACTATCTCGGGCACGGCGCGATCAGCTACTTCTCGCTGATCGCCCTGCCCTCCATCATCGAGGACCAGCCCGTCGCCTTCATTGGCGACCTCGACGCCACCCATGCCTGGACCTTCACCAAGGACGTCGCCAGGACGCTCGTCGCGGCCTCCCGCTACACCGGCGAATGGGGACGGGCGTTTCATGTCCCCTCCCAACACGCCTCCCCCAACGAACTCATCCGCAAAACCGCGGCGATGCTCGGCCGGGATATTGCCGAGACGCACTCCTACTCCATCCCCGAGATGGAAGCGCTGGGCATGCATGAGCTGATCGAGATGACGTATCTCTTCGAGAGCCCCCTGCTGGTCGATTCCTCCGACGCGGAGACGCTTCTGGGCGTTAAGGCCAGCAGCCTCGAGGAGATGATCGCCGACACGCTACGTGATCACCTTTGAGCCCTGCATCCCGCGCAACTGAAAAAGCCCGCTCCTTGCGGAACGGGCTGAAGACGGCGGGCCGGACTGGAGGTCAGGCGGCCCGCAATTGTTCTTGTTCTATTCGAGATAGCCGGACGGATCGACCGGCGCCGAGTTCTTGCGCACTTCGAAGTGCAGCTTGGGCGAGTCGGTGGTGCCGCTCATACCGGAC
>NZ_RZRY01001054.1:0-1667 GCF_003998035.1 Mesorhizobium sp. M2A.F.Ca.ET.039.01.1.1
CTACCTGATCTATCCCGATCCGTTCCTGCGCCTGCCGGCGGAATCCATCGCCTCGGGCCTCGGCCGCCAGTCGAGCCTGTGGCCGACCAGCATCTCCGGCGATTTCCCGATCTTCCTGGTGCGCATCGGCGACGTCGCCGACCTCGAGATCGTCGCCCAGGCGCTGCGCTTCCAGGAATATATGCGGGCGCGCGGCATGATGATCGACTTCGTCGTCGTCAATGAGCAGGCCTCGTCCTATGTGCAGGACCTGCAGCGCGCGGTGGAGACGCTGTGCGAGAACAGCCGCCTGCGCGGCCGCGAGCTTGGGCCGCGCCAGCACATCTTCGCGGTGCGCCGCGACCTGATGGACGAGCCGACCTACAAGACCTTGCTGTCGGTCGCGCGGGTGGTTCTTCACACCCGCAACGGCACGATCTTCGATCAGCTCGAACGCGCCGAGACCGCGGCGCTGCAGGCCCGCGATGCCTTGCTGCAGGCCGAGGGCGGCTCGCCGCGCGAACCCAGCCCGCCGCTGCCTTTGCCGGTGCCGGCAAGCCAGGCTGGAGCCGACATCGCCGCCGACGGCCGAGGCCTCAGCCTCTGGAACGGCTATGGCGGCTTCGACGGCGACGGCCGCCACTATGTCACGCGGCTGACCGGACGGCGTGTGACGCCGCAGCCCTGGATCAACGTCATCTCCAACGCCTCCTTCGGCTTCCACGTCTCGGCCGAAGGCGCAGGCTTCACCTGGAGCCGCAACAGCCGCGACTACCAACTGACGCCATGGTCGAACGATCCGGTGTCGAACCGGCCGGGCGAGGGCTTCTATGTCTTCGACCATGCCAGCGGCAAGGCGTTCTCGCCGATGGCGGCGACGGTCCGCGATCCGTCGATGACCTATGAGACCTGGCACGGCCAGGGCTTTTCGACCTTCCGCTCCAAGCGCGGCCCGTTGTCGATGGACCTGACACAGGTGGTGGATCCCGTCGATCCGGTGAAGATCAGCCGGTTGCGAATCCAGAATTCCGGATCGGTGCCGGCGCGGCTGCGCGTCTATGCGTATGCCGAATGGGTGCTGGGCGGCCATCGCTCGCGCACGGCGGCGACCATCGTGCCCGCGCGGGACACGGCAACAGGGGCCATGCTGGCGCAGAACCCCTACGGCCTCGACTTCGGCGAGCGCGTCGCCTTCCTGGGAGCAAGTCATCCGATCCATTCGGTGACCGCCGACCGCTCCGAATTCATCGGCAGGCACGGCACGACGGAGTACCCTCAGGCCGTGCTGGGCGGGCTTGCGCTCTCCGGGCGCATCGAGGCGGGCGATGACCCTTGCGCGGTCGTCGCCAGCGATATCGACATCCCCGCCGGCGGCGACGTCACGCTGTCCTGGCTGCTCGGCGACGCGGCCACGCCCGCCGAGGCAAGCGCGCTGGTGCAGACCCATCGCGGCAAGGATTTCGACCAGCGCCTGGCCGACAATGAAAAGGCCTGGCGCGGCTTCCTCGACACCATCCAGGTCGAGACGCCGGACGAGGCGATGAACGCCATGGTCAACCACTGGCTGCCCTACCAGAGCCTGGCCTGCCGCATCCGCGCGCGCTCGGCCTTCTACCAGGCGAGCGGCGCCTTCGGCTTCCGCGACCAATTGCAGGATACGCTGGCGCTTCTGGCGCACGATCCGAAGC
>NZ_RZRY01001055.1:0-1659 GCF_003998035.1 Mesorhizobium sp. M2A.F.Ca.ET.039.01.1.1
TTCCAGAAGGTCGAGCCCGGCAGCACCGTGCGCTTCACCTTGATGCCGGCGTCGCGCAGCTGGGCTGCGATCGCGTCGCCGGTGTTCTTGTGCCAGTCCTCGTCGACCGTGATCAGCTCGTGCTCGAAGTCGGCCTGGCCTGCCTCCGCCATCAGGGCCTTGGCCTTGGCGGCGTCGCGCTTGATCTTCGGCAGCTCGAAATATTCCGGATGGATCGGGCTGACGTGATGGTTCTCAGCGGGCGTGCCGGCATTGCCGTAGCCGAGCTGCAGGACGACCGCGTTGTCGACGCCGAGCTGCAGCGCCTGACGAACCTTCTGGTTGTCGTACGGCTTGTGGTTGACATTGGTGCGGCAGACGATGGTCGCAGCCGTCACCACCTCGGATTTCACCAGGTCCATGCCGTCGAGGATCGAGACATAGTCGGCCGAGGTCTCGAAATTGGTGTGCACTTCACCAGCCTCGAAGGCGCTGACCATGGCGCCAGGATCGGTGCCGTAGTCGATGAACTCGATGCCGTCGAGGAACACCTCGCCGTCCCACCACTTGTTGTCTGCGCGGCGCTTGTAGACGACCTTCTGGCCGACGTCGTAGGAAACGAGCTCGAACGGGCCGGTGCCGATCGGGCAGGCTTTGAAATCGCCGCCCTTCTCGTCGAAGCTCTTGTGGACGATCAGGCCCGGATAATCGCACATGTTCGGGATCAGCGCGATGTCCGGCTTGCCGAGTTTCAGCTTGACGGTCATGTCGTCGACCTTGGTCACGGCGCTCTCGTCGAGCTTGTCGTCCTTGACAAGCGTGCCAAGGCGGCCGGGCATCGAGTTGCCTTCGGCCTTCTTGTCGGCCCAGCGCTTGAGATTGAAGATGACATCGTCGGCGGTGAAAGCATCGCCGTTCGACCAGGTCACGCCCTTGCGTACATGCAGCGTGTACTCGGTCGCGTCATCGTTCACGTCCCAGCTTTCCAGGAGATAGGGGCGGAATGTGTACTCGGTGGTGTACTTAACCAGCGGCTCAAGCGCCTGGCGCTCGGCATTGGCGATTTCCGACCAGTCGGCCTTGCGTGGATCCTTCGGATCCTTGACCCACTGCGCGACCTTCAGCGTGCCGCCCTTCTTGCTCTGTACGTCGTCGGCTTTCGCCGGGGTCGGATCGGCCAGACCGATCAGGCCGTAGGCCATCGCCGTGGACGCTCCGAAAACGCTGGCGAGCGCCAGGAATTCGCGACGATCGACCTTTCCCGCCTTGGCTTCTTCGGCCAACGCCAAGATATGATCAGGAACCTGATCACCATTGCTCTTATAGATTGCCATGACTTGCTCCCATTGTTGGCTTTCCGCCTTTTAACATTCCGCATCCGGACCGCGTTGTCAAAAAGACGGTATGGAGGAGGAACATGCCAGGGAATGTGCATCTTTGGCTGCAACCCGGTTCGCGTGATAGCGACAGTCTTGACGCAAATTTGTTATCGCGACGCGGATTCCCTAAAAAATTCCCGCGGGCCATTAAATCAATACATTTTATAAGGATAGCAGCCCCGTACCGGCGGTCGCCCCCGGTTCGCCTTGGCCAATCCGGCCCGGCACAACCTCAATATTCGCGTTCGTAAAAGACGCCGCCCTTGGCCTCGCCGGCGTCATTGGCTTCGCCGCGCAGCTT
>NZ_RZRY01001056.1:0-1655 GCF_003998035.1 Mesorhizobium sp. M2A.F.Ca.ET.039.01.1.1
GAACCTGGACCATGCGCGGATGACTGCCCAGCCGACGGATTTCAGCGGCCGCCAGCTTTGGATCCTGGGGCGCAATGACGATCGAGCCCATGAAGCGATTGTCCTTCGGCAACCACTCCGCGATCTGATAGTCATTGTAGGCACTGACCAGCGCACTAGCGTAATAGGGATTTGCCAGCGTTGAGGCTTCAATGGGCTCGTCGCCGGTCAGGATCGCCACGCCGACATTATATTTGTCGAGGTGTTTGTCTTTCATGATCCGGTAGTTGTCCGCTTCAGTCTCAGGCCGCACATCCTTTCGGGAGAAATCCTGCGGATGAAACCAGGGGCGATGGCCGTGCGGGAACGATCCTTTCGGGCCAGTCTTCTCGCCCTCGATGAACATGTCCTTCCAGATGCCAGAAAGATACGGCTCCAAAACCGTGGCGCTTGACCAATAGTTGTGACAATCGCAGTCGACGATAAACACTTTAGCTTTCGCTCCCTGTCTAGCCCGGCCGTGCTGGCCGTTTAGTGCCTCCACCTTCCGCCTTGACAATTGCCGGATCAAGCCAATGATCTCTGGGTAACGATCGGCTTTTTCGATTAAGGTACGACGCATGCAGCTGGACCACATCGAGACGTTCCTCGACATTATTGAATCGCGGAACTTCAACCGGACTGCCGACCGGCTGAACATTACTCAGTCTACGGTCAGTACTCGGATCAAGAGTCTCGAAAGCGCGGTAGGGTCAGAGCTTTTCCATCGTGGTCGGGCTGGCGCTGAGCCGACTGCGGCGGGGCGACGTTTCGAGGCCTACGCGCGAGCGATGCTTTCGACCTGGTCGCAGGCGCGCCATGACGTTCGCGCGTTCAACCGGTTCGAAGGGACGCTGCGTGTGGCCGCCCAGGTTGGCATGACACGATCGGTGCTGCCGGGGTGGGTGGAGGCGCTCTGCCAGGTGCTTCCCAAAGCCTCGATCCATGTGGAATCCGACTATTCCAATCAGATGGTGACCGATCTCAGCATGGGAAATCTCGACATAGCGGTGCTCTACGCACCCCGCTACCTTCCCGAAATTACTTATGAGCACCTCATGGTCGAGGAATATGTGATGGTCTCGACCTTTGCCAGGACGCTATCGGAGGTGAATCCCGACAGCTACATTCGCCCGGGCTACACCGTCGTGCTCGAGAAAACCCACTCGGAGCTGATCCCTGCCCTGGCAATTTCGCGTCTTTCCATGGGATCCGAAAGCTTGGCCGAAGCGATGCTGCGGCGAACCGGAGGCAGTTGTTACATGCGCAGCGACGATGCCCGCAGGTTCACGGCCGAGTGCCGGTCGTTCCTGGTCGAGGGCGCGCCGACGCTTTACCAGCCAGTCCATACGGCCATGCTCGCCCGACGTAAGCATGAGCCGATCATCCGCAAAGGGCTTCGCGCGCTGCATCTCGCGGTGATGTCGCTGGAGATCTAGATCGAAATTTCCGATTAAAAAGCAGGCTCAAGCCCCTGTTTCGCGAAGGCCTCGGCTGCCATGTTGGCGCGTCATTGAGAGCCAAACATGAACGCACACACTTCGTTTCCGGCTTCCATATTTGTTGCGCCTTTGCGGCAGCGCCAATGGGCCGACGCATCGCCGCAGGTAATGCTCTGCCGTCGCGTGATCGACGAG
>NZ_RZRY01001057.1:0-1653 GCF_003998035.1 Mesorhizobium sp. M2A.F.Ca.ET.039.01.1.1
ACAGGCGCCGCATCCACGGTTTGCGAAGCTTCGTTCAGCGCGATCAAGGCCGGCTGCTCGCCATTCTTGACCACGACCTCGCCAGTCAGCTTGCCGAGGCGTTCCGCCGTCGCCTGCGGTGTCGGATCCCCGAACAGCATCTGCTCGTCCGGAAAGGTCGGCAGCGCGATGTCGGCCACGGCAAGCGCTTCCAGGATCGCGGCCTGGGCTGCCTCGCGGCTCGGCCACAGACGCGGCCGGTAATTCGGGTCGAAGGCGACGAGCGAGCCGGCGGCCCCGGCCGCAACTATGGCGGTCAGCAAAGTTGTCCGCGCGGCCTCGTCCAGAATTGCCAGGGTGATTCCAGAAAAATAGACAAGCGCCTGGTTTTCAAGGCTTTTCGCGAGCGCCACCGGATCGGAGGCGAGCTGACGCGCTTCCGCGTCGCTTCGCCAGTAGGTAAAGGCGCGCTCGGCTCCGGTGAGCGTGATGGCGTAAAGGCCGGGGCGCGCGCCGGCAATGACCGGACTGTTGCCTATGCCGATGCCGCTCTGGCCGAAGAAGGCGATCTGGTCGCGCGAGAAGGGATCGTCGCCGAAGGCCGAGACATAAGTCGCGGGGTGCTCCGGGCTCAGCGCGTGCAATGCCCACAGCGTGTTGAAGGTGTCGCCGGCAAAGCCCATGCGCC
Organism: Mesorhizobium sp. M2A.F.Ca.ET.039.01.1.1; assembly: GCF_003998035.1. NCBI lineage: Bacteria > Pseudomonadati > Pseudomonadota > Alphaproteobacteria > Hyphomicrobiales > Phyllobacteriaceae > Mesorhizobium > Mesorhizobium sp. M2A.F.Ca.ET.039.01.1.1. The sequence goes on from NZ_RZRY01001057.1 coordinate 668, forward strand.
AGCTGTCGCCGGTCTGTCCCGACAATTCGATCATGCATTCGCCGATCGACGCAATACCCTTGGCGGCCATGTGGGTTCTATCCTTCTTAAAGTCTTGTTGCTGTAGCTTTTTGCGGCCGGCAGCGCCATGCTTGGCTGCCGGCGAATTTTGCGCCAGAAACGATTTCCCACAGGCAGGGCGGGACGCGGCGAGCGGCCCTCGACGTTAGCAGCCGAAGAGGAACGGGCTTGGCATCGATATGGCGTTACATCCTTGCGGGGCTCGGCCTGGCCGCGTTGCTGGTCGGCATCGTGGCCGTCGTCTATCAGACGCTGCCGCATTCGGCGTCCGGTCCGGACCTGTCGCGCTCCAAGAAGACGGCGAACGGGCTGTTCGTCGCGAGCTTCGAGCCGGAGCGCGGCGTCATCCGGCAGGGCGAGCTGCAATCCTGGCTGCTGACGCTGAAGACCGCCGCCGGCGCGCCGGTGGAGGGGGCGGCCATCACCGTTTCCGGCGGGATGCCGCAGCACAATCACGGCCTGCCGACCAGTCCGCAGGCGACCGATTATCTTGGCGAGGGGCGCTACCGCATCGACGGCGTGAAATTCACGATGAGCGGCTGGTGGCAGGTGCACTTCGGTATCTCGGCGGCGGCGGGTTCCGATTCCGTCGTCTTCAACGTCGTGTTGTGAGCGGGCGATGAGGCGTCTGACAAGCGTTGCATGCCTGCTGGCTTTGGCCGCTCTCGCCTTGCTGGGTGGCTGCGGCGAGCCGCAATTCAGCGACGCCGAGAAGAACACCATCGCGTCTTTGGCGCTGAACACGCTGCCTTCGCTCAAGGCGGATACCACCAACCAGTATGCGGATGTGCCGGCGGCTGCCGCGCTCGGCTCGACGCTGTTCTTCGATGCCGGCATGAGCCGTGACGGCACGGTGTCGTGCTCGACCTGCCACAAGATCGACCGCCAGTTCCAGGACGACCTGCCGCAGGCGGTCGGCGTCGGCC
>NZ_RZRY01001058.1:0-1651 GCF_003998035.1 Mesorhizobium sp. M2A.F.Ca.ET.039.01.1.1
CAGCGACATAGTCTTCCTTGGTGCGGGCGTTCAGCATCGCGTCGATCGCGGCGTCGACGGCAGGATCGGCGACGCCAGCGAGATTGAACGACCCTTCCGTTTTCGCGGCAACCGATCCCCAGCGGCCGAGTTGCTCGCTGCCGGGCGACAAGGAGTTGTTGAAGCCGCTGGTGCCGATCAGCACCTCGAAGTCGTAACGCTGCTTGCGCGACTGGATCTGGTCGCCGTCGAGCGAGCGGATGCCGACGTCGATGCCGATCTTTTCCAGCGTGCGCTGGTAGATCGCCGCCAGCCGCTCCTCATCCTGCGATGAGGTCAGGATTTCGAAGCCGAAAGGGTTTCCCTGCGGGTCGAGCATCCTGCCGTCCTGGACGCGGAAGCCTGCGCTTTTCAGCAATTCGAAGGCGGCTTTGAGCACCTTGCGATCCTGGCCCGAACCGTCCGTCTCGGGCGGCCGCCAGGTGCCGTCCATGACATCGGCAGGCACACGGCCGGGGTAGGGGGCAAGCAGCGCCCTTTCGCGATCGTCGGCCGGGTGACCGAGCGCGGACAGCTCGGAGTTCTGCCAATAGCTCATGGTGCGGTTGAACTTGCCGCCGAACAGGTTCTTGTTCGCCCATTCGAAGTCGTAGAGCATGCCAAGCGCGCGGCGGACCACGGGATCAGCAAACTTGGGCAGCCGCGTGTTGAACAGGAAGCCGGTCACCACCGGCGGGATGCCGGTGTTGAAATACTCCTCCTTTACATCGCCCTTTCGGAATGCCGGAAAGTCGATGTCGCGCTCACGCTTGACCGGATCGGTCTCGTCATCAAGGGCGCAGATGCCTTTCTTGAACGCCTCCGTCTTGGCATTGGCGTTGAGAAAATACTCGATGGTGACCTGGTCGAAATTGTCGAAGCCGCGCTTGGAAGGGACGTCCTTGCCCCAATAATCCGGATTGCGCTTGAAGACGATGCGTTGCCCGGGCAACACCTTGTCCACGATGTAGGGGCCGCTGCCGATCAGCGGCTTCAGCGTCGTCTTGTCGAACGTCTCCTTGTCGAAGGCGTGCTTCGGGACGATCGGCGTCAGCGCGACGATCAGCGGGAATTCGCGATTGGCCTTGTCGTTGAAGGTGAATTTCACGCTGTGCTCGCCGGTCTTCTCCAGCTTGGCGATCATGCTCATGCGGTCGCTATAGGGCGGGCGGCCCTTGTCCTTGAAAACGTCGTAGGTGAACAGCACGTCCTCCGGGGTCACCGGCTGGCCGTCCGACCATTTTGCATTGGGATTGAGGTGGAACTCGATCGACTTGCGCTCCTGATCCATGTCGGCGCTCCCGGCAAGCAGGCCGTAGAGGCTGAAAGGCTCGTTGTAGTTGCGCTGCATCAGCGGCTCGAAGACGAGATTGCCGTAGACGGTATCGATCATGCCGCGCGCGGTGGTACGCAGGCTCTTCAGGATGAAGGGGTTGAGGTTGTCGAAGGAGCCGACGACGCAATAGGTGACGCTTCCCCCTTTCGGCGCGTCCGGATTGACGTAATCGTAGTGCTGGAAGTTGTCGCCGTATTTGGAGTCGCCGATCAGCGAGGAGGTGGTGCGCCATTCATCCGCGAAGCCGGCCTGCAGGCTGCCAGCAAGGGCGGCCGCGATCAGTGCGGATTTGGGAAC
>NZ_RZRY01001059.1:0-1650 GCF_003998035.1 Mesorhizobium sp. M2A.F.Ca.ET.039.01.1.1
GCGCCAGCGCGCTTCCTCGTGGCGCACCGGGCGATGGCGCATGATCGTCTCGCCGATCTGTCTTCCGATCGTCATGGCCGGACTGAGCGCGGCGCCCGGATGTTGGTAGACAGCCGCGATGCGATCGCCGCGCAGGCCGCGCAGCTCCTCGCCGGAAAGCCCGCTGATTTCCCGGCCCTGGAACTCCAGCGCCGAGGCCGCCACTCGCGCGTTCCCCGGCAGGTAGCGCAGGATCGCCATGGCAACCGAACTCTTGCCCGAACCGGACTCGCCGACCAGTCCCAACGCTTCGCCCTGGCCTATTGCGAGCGACACGCCGTCAACGGCGGATTGCCATCCTCTTTTCCCGCCATACGCGATGGAAAGTTTCTCCACATTCAGCACCGAATGGGACATCAAGACCTCGAAATCGCTTTCTGCCGGTGCCCTAATCGAGGGCAATCGCTTCCGCTTGCATAGTATATTATCTCTATAAAATTACTCGAATTAACGCCAAACGCAATCTAGCCTTTTGCAAATTGGAGATCGCGGGTCGCGCCGACCAATGCGGCGCCCGCGTCTCCCAGCGATTTGCAAGGAGGCCGGCATGGCGCGAAATCAGTTGATCCTCAGCGCGTTCTTCTTCAACCCGCAGGGTGACCATCGCATGTCGTGGCGCCATCCGCGCGCGCCAGGCCGGGAAGTGCTCTCCTTCGATTACTATCGCGAGCTCGTTCAGGCGGCCGAGCGCGCCAGGATCGACACCATCTTCGTCGCCGACCACGTGTCCATCTGGGATTCGGTGAAGAGCGGTGTCGCCCACTACGCCAATGCCCGCCTCGAGCCACTGACGCTTTTGTCGGCGCTGGCCAGCGTGACGAAACACATCGGTCTCATCACCACCGCCTCGAGCTCCTACAGCGAGCCCTACAACGTGGCGCGGCTGTTCGCCTCGCTCGACCATATCAGCGGCGGCAGGGCGTCGTGGAACGTCGTCACCTCGGCCATGGACGAAGAGGCGCGCAATTTCGGCCGCGACGGCAATATCGAGCACGCCTTCCGCTACCAGCGCGCCGCCGAATTCCTCGATATCGTCAAAGGGCTGTGGGACAGCTGGGAGGACGAAGCCCTGCTGTTCGACAAGGAAACCGGCTATTTCGCCGATCCGGACAAGGTCCATGTGCTCGACCATCGCGGCGCGCATTTCAAGGTGCGCGGGCCGCTCAACGTCTCGCGGCCGCCGCAGGGCCACCCGCTGATCGTCCAGGCCGGCTCGTCCGAGGACGGCAAGGACTTCGCCACCGCCCATGCCGATGCCCATTTTGCCATCTATAGCACCAGGGAAGACGGCATCCGGTACCGTGAGGACATCAACGAGCGTCTCGCCCGATACGGCAGGAAGCCGGAGAGCTTCAAGATCCTGCCCGGCATATTGCCGATCGTCGCCGCTTCCGAGGCCGAGGCGCGCGACAGGCAGGAATATCTGCAGACGCTGCTCCCCGATCGTGTCGGCATCGATCTCCTGTCGAGCTGGAGCGGCATCGATCTCTCGGCCTATCCGCCGGACGGCCCGCTGCCGCAGCTTCCGGACGAAAGCACCTTCAACGGCGGGCGCACCTCGCTCAATCGGGTCAAGCAGTGGGCGACGCAGAACCTGACGCTGCGCGAAAT
>NZ_RZRY01000105.1:0-13634 GCF_003998035.1 Mesorhizobium sp. M2A.F.Ca.ET.039.01.1.1
GGGATGACGAGCCTGGCTGAAGGCCAGAAAATCAACTTCGAGATCGAGAAGGACCGCCGCACCGGCAAGTCCGCAGCTGGGTCTCTGAGCAAGGCAGCCTGATTTGGCTTAAGCATTTTGCCGCGAGGCTTAACCGCCGAGCGCCGCGAAATGCGAGTAAGTAAGGCGCGCGCCGGACGAAGGTTCGGGGCGCGCGGCAAGTCACGGATGTACTGACGGTCGCGCGATAAGCGCGCCGGAGCGGAAAGACCGACAAGCTGGAACAGCAGATAGCTGCCAGCCCGGACCGGACGTTCCCGATCAGGCTACCGGCACAGGAAGGCGGGCAATGCCCGCCTTTTTTGTTGTCTGGATTTTGGAGCAGCTTTCTTCTCCCCGTTCACGGGGAGAAGTGCCCGGCAGGGCGATGAGGGGCAGCGCCGACATTTCAGAACTGCCCATTTTGACCAGCTTAGAAAAGATGGCGCCGCCCCTCATCTGGCTGCCGCCATCTTCTCCCCGTGAACGGGGAGAAGGACGCTGTCACTCACGCTTTCGCCAATCGCCGGCTTCAGTGGGGCAGCCACTCGATCGGCACATGCCCCTTGTCCGCCTCGACCCGTTTCAGCCAGGCGGCGACGGCCGGATAGGCCTCGATCTGGAACCCGCCCTTCTCGGCGGTGTGGGTATAGGCGTAGAGCGCGATATCGGCGACGCTATAGGCATTGCCGGCGAAGAATGCGTTCTGCTCAAGATGCTGGTTCATGACGCCCAGCGCCTTGTTGCCGCGCTCCAGCGTTAGCGCCAGCCGCTCCGGCGTGGCGTCCTTCGCCCGTTCCGGAAAGGTCAAAAGCGCCTTGCGCACCGCGATATAGGGCTCATGGCTGTATTGTTCGAAGAACAGCCATTGGTAAGCCAGCGCGCGTTCGTATTTGTCCGGCGGCAGGAAGCGCGTTCCCTCGGCGAGATAAAGCAGGATGGCGTTGCTCTCGGCGATGCGCCTGCCGTCGTCGAGTTCCAGCATCGGCACCATCGCGTTCGGATTCTTGGCAACGTAGTCGGGCTTGCGCGTCTCGCCGGTATGCGAGCTCACCTCGACCCGGGTAAAGGGGATGCCGAGCTTTGCCATCAACAGCCGCGGCTTGTAGCAATTGCCGCTGTCGGCCATGTCGTAAAGGATCATGCCTCGTGCCCTCTCGAATCTCCTGGAACGCTCTAACGCGCGCGGCCAGGTCGCATCCAGTGATTTGTTTTTGCGAAAAACCATCAGCGACGCTGATAGGTTTTCTTTGGCATCAGCGTTGCTGGTGGGTTTTCTTGGCATCAGCGTTGCTGATGCAGGGGCACAACCTTGTTGCCGGCGTCGAGCAGGGCATCGACGGAAAGCGGCTCTTCCTTGAAGATCGTACCTGCGAGCGCCGGGCGGGCGAGATGGAAACCCTGCAGCAGGTCGGCGCCGCCCTCGAGCGCGACGCGCAGGTGCTGGGCATTCTCGATGCCCTCGACCAGCACTTTTGCGCCCCGCTCCTGCAACATGCCCACCAAGGGCCGGAAGAAGCGCTCGGCGGCGGCGTGGCGGCAGAGCGCGCCGAACCAGGCGCCGTCGATCTTGACGATGTCGGGCGCAAGCAGCTTGATGCGCGCCTCGGTGGAATGCCCGGTGCCGAAATCGTCAATGGCGATACGGATGCCGTCGCGCCGCATTTCACGCACCAGGCTGGCAAGAACGTGATCGTCCGCCGCCTGTTCGGTGATCTCGCAAACCAGCAGGGCCGGCTCCAGCTCGAAATCGCCGAGATGCCTGGTCATCAGCCGGATTTCGGCCAGCGCCCGCCCGAGATGATCGTTGATCATCGGATTGTAGTTGAAGAACAGCGTGAGTCCCTCGAGGCCGATGTTGCGGTAATTGCCGAGATGCAGCATCCGGCACATCGTTTCGACGAACAGCCGGTCGGATGCGGGAACGCCGCCGAAGAAGATCGACGGAGCCACCGGCTCGGCGATGCGGCGCGGCTCGATCAGCCCCTCGACGGCGACCGCCCTGAGCATCCTGTCCTCCGGCGCGAAGATCGGCTGATAGGCGCTCCACAGCCGGAAATCGCCGTAAATGCCGAACTGAAGGCCGATCTCGTCGGCGAAGATCGCCTTGGCGACGTTGCGCCGCCTCTCCTGGCTTTCGTTCATGGCGCGACCTTGCGCCCGAATACCCTTGCCGGCCGCGACCGCTTCGCCGGAGCCGCAGGGCTTGCGGCAGCCGACACCGTGCTCTGTTCAGCCGGAGGCTGCGCGAAGACGCGAAAGCTGGTGGGAGCAAGTTCGGGCCGGGCAAGCACATAGCCTTGCACCATGGAAGCGCCGGCTTTCTCGGCAAGCTCCAGTTGCCAGCCTTCCTCGAGACCTTCGAAGACGGTGTGGATGCCCTGGGTTTCGAAGCCCCGAACCATCGCCGTCAGCAACGCGAAGCCGGCGCCGGACTCCATCAGATGCGTGATCCATAGGGCATCAAACTTGACGATGTCGGGCTTCAGTTCCTGGATCCGGTGGATGTCGGATTCATCGGCGCCATAGTCGTCCACCGCGATGCGGAAGCCATTGGCCCTCAGCGCCTCGACAAAATCGTAGAGCGCTTCCTGCGAGGCCGACTTCTGCTCGGTAACCTCGCAGACGATGCGGCGCGGATCGATACCGGCCTCGTGCAGCACCAGCCGCATATCGCGCAATGCCTTGTCGGCAATGCCGCGATCGGTGAAGACCGACGGGTCGAAATTGATGAAGATCGACGCCTCCTGCGGCAGGCAGGCGCCGGCGTTCAGAAGATGCAGCGTGCGCGTCAGCGACTCGATATGCAGCCGGTCGGCCGCCGGGCAGGTGCCGAAGAACGCCGCCGGCGACTGCGGCTCGCCGTCGCGGAACGGCCGGATCAGCCCTTCGAAGGCGGCGACTGAAAGCTTGCCCTCCTTGAAGGCGAAGATCGGCTGGAACGCGCTTTGCAGCGTATAGATGCCCCAGACACCGGTCGAGGTGCCGTCGTCATGACGGATGATGTGGGCAAGCCCGATGCTGCGCGACAAGGTTTCTCGCTCCGCGAATTGGCGCAATCCGATCTGCGATCCTGCCAGTCAAGGGTTTACCGGCCGTTGATGAATTTAGCGTTGCTGCGCACGCAGGCTGACTTTGGTCACGCCTCCTTGACCTCTGGCTCATCGCACAATGCTTGCGCTCCGCGCCATCATGCGACATGAGAGGCGCCGCGGCCGCTCCTGGCCGCTTCCCTAGGAGACTTTTTGTCATGGCCTTTCTCGCCGACGCCCTTTCCCGCGTTAAGCCTTCCGCGACCATCGCGGTGACGCAGAAAGCGCGCGAGCTGAAAAATGCCGGCCGTGACGTGATCGGCCTCGGTGCCGGCGAGCCGGACTTCGATACGCCCGACAACATCAAGAACGCGGCGATCGAGGCGATCCGCCGTGGCGAGACCAAATACCCGCCGGTGTCGGGCATCGTGCCGCTGCGCGAGGCAATCGCGAAAAAATTCAAGCGCGAGAACAATCTCGATTACCGGCCGGAGCAGACCATCGTCGGCACCGGCGGCAAGCAGATCCTGTTCAATGCCTTCATGGCGACGCTGAACCCCGGCGACGAGGTCATCATCCCGCGTCCCTACTGGGTGAGCTACCCCGAAATGGTGGCGATCTGCGGCGGCACGTCGGTCTTCGCCGACACCTCGATCGACAACGGCTTCAAGCTCACGGCCGAGGTGCTGGAAAAGGCAATCACGCCGAAGACCAAATGGCTGCTGATGAACTCGCCGTCCAACCCGTCGGGCGCCGCATACACGGAGGCAGAGCTCAGGGCGCTGGCCGATGTCCTGCTCAAGCATCCGCATGTCTGGACGCTGACCGACGACATGTATGAGCATCTGACCTATGGCGACTTCGTCTTCAAGACCATCGCCGAGGTCGAGCCGAATCTTTACGAGCGGACGCTGACGATGAACGGCGTGTCGAAAGCCTATGCCATGACCGGTTGGCGCATCGGCTACGCCGCCGGCCCCGTGCCGCTGATCAAGGCGATGGACATGATCCAGGGCCAGCAGACCTCGGGTGCCTGCACCATCGCGCAATGGGCCTCCGTCGAGGCGCTCAACGGCCCGCAGGATTTCATCGCGAAGAACAAGGCGATCTTCCAGGGCCGCCGCGACCTCGTCGTCTCGATGCTCAACCAGGCGCGCGGCATCTCCTGCCCCTCGCCCGAAGGCGCCTTCTACGTCTATCCGTCTTGCGCTGAGCTGATCGGCAAGAAGACGAAGTCGGGCAAGGTGATCGACACCGACGAAGCCTTCTGCTCGGAACTGCTCGACGCCGAAGGTGTGGCGGTGGTGTTCGGCTCGGCCTTCGGCCTCGGTCCGAATTTCCGCATCTCCTACGCGACCTCGGAAACCTTGCTGGAGGAAGCCTGCACGCGCATCCAGCGCTTCACCGCGTCGCTGACCTAAACGGCCGAGAAGCTCCGAACGCGAAGAACCCGGCGTCACGCCGGGTTTTTTGTCAGAGGCTTGTCTCAGCCGCCATATTGCTCCGGTGTCACCGCTTCCAGCCACTCCGCATGGACGCCGTCCATCGCCTCCTGCATGGCGATATGGGTCATGGCGGTTTTCCATCCGGCGCCATGCCAGTGCTTCTCGCCCGGCGCGAAGGAGATGACGTCCCCTGCCCTGATCGTCTGGACCGGCTCGCCCCAGGTCTGGGCAAGTCCGGCGCCGGCCGTGACATAGAGCGTCTGCCCAAGCGGATGCGTGTGCCAGTAAGTGCGCGCGCCGGGCTCGAAACTGACCAGCGTCGCCCTCAGCCGCGCCGGCGTTTCTTTCTCGATAATCGGCGTCTGCAGCACCCGCCCGGTGAAATAGGCCTCCGGCGCGATGATCGTCGGCACGCTGCCGCACGCAATGATCTTCATCGTTCAGATCCTCGAACTCGTTGGTTGAACAAGGGGCCGCGCTCGGCCTCTCGTGGAGCAGTCTCCTCCTGCGGAGAGGCCATTGCAACGGCTTTGGGATGTTGCCGGCGCGGCAGCTCCGGTTGCGCGCTCAGGCACTAGCATTTTCTATTTTAGAATGTCTCAATACCGTCATAAGTCATTGCTTTTTAACCATAAAATCGCCGCCTCGATCCAGCCGCCAGAGAACAGGTCAAGACGATCGCCGCGCTCAGCGTTTGTTAACGGCTGAGGTTCTAGCGATGGCGCGTGCTGTGGGGGCGCGGACATGAGTATCTTGGCGACAATCAAGGATCATAGCGGCCGTATCTATCGCGGCATCCAGGCTCTGCTCGTGATGAGCATCGCAGCCACCGGGCTCGCGGCTTTCGCGCTGACGGAGAACGCTTCCCGCGCCGGCGCGCTGACGATGTCGGCAGCATCGACCCTGATGGCGCTTCTGGTCTTGATGTATATGCGCTCGAGCGTCGTCCAGCGCCTGCAATCGGCGGAGGATGCCGAAGCCGAGAAGCACCGCTTTCTCACCATCGATGCCATGACCGGCGCCATGACCCGGCGCTATTTCATCGAAGCGCTGCGCGACCGGCTGGGCGGCTTGCGCAACCGTCGCCAGGCAAGCCTGCTTCTGATCGACCTCGATCATTTCAAGCAGCTCAACGACACGTTCGGCCATCAGTTCGGCGACCTGGCGCTGGCGCATCTTGTCAGCGAAACGCAGCGCATCTTCGAGGACGGCGCCATCGGCCGGCTCGGCGGCGACGAGTTCGGCGTCATGGTTCCGCATGGCGACGTCGCCGTCATCAACAAGGACGTGCGCCGGCTGCTCGATGCGATGCGGGCCGGCAAAAGACATGAAGGCAAGATCATTCCGCTGTCGATCTCGGTGGGGGTCGCGCTTGCGCCGCTGCATGCCTCGAACGGTGCTGAGTTGATGCTGCTGGCCGACCTTGCGCTCTACGAAAGCAAGGCAGGCGGCCGCGGCCGCGTCACCGTCTTCGACGAGGAGATGCTGTCGGACAAACGCTATCGCCGGCTGGTGGAACGCGAGCTGCGCGCCGCGATCTATCTCGGCGAGCTGGAACTGCACTACCAGCCGATCGTCGATCCCGACGGCTCGGTCGACGCGCTGGAGGGATTGATCCGCTGGCGCCATCCCGTGCGCGGCTTGATCTCGCCGGCGGAATTCATCCCGATCGCCGAGCGCTCGACGCTGATCGACATGATCGGCGAATGGGTCTTCAAGCGCGCCTGTACCGATATCGGGCATTTTCCCGGACGGCGCATCTCGATCAACGTCTCCGGCGAGCAGCTGAAGCGCGACGAGATCGTGACGATGTGCGATAGGATCCTGCGCGAAACCGGCCGGTCCGCCTCGCAATTCATCATCGAGATCACCGAGACGGTGGCGACGGCCGCGACGCCGGAGGTGCTGAGGCGCCTGGAGGCGCTGCGCGGCCTCGGCTTCCCATCGCGCTCGACGACTTCGGCACTGGACATTGCGGTTTTAACTATCTGAAGTCGCTGCCCATCGACAGCGTCAAGATCGACCGCTCCTATATCCGCAGCCTCGCCCATGACCAGGTGGCGCAGATCTTCGTCTCGGCGCTTGCCCAGATCGCTCGCATCCAGGAGATCGCCATCGTCGCGGAAGGCGTCGAGACCGAGCAGGAATTCAGCCTCGCCCGAACGGCCGGATGCAGCCGCTTCCAGGGCTATTTCTTCGGCAAGCCAGCGCCACGCGACAAGGCAAGCGCCTTGTGTGTCGCCGGCCGCGAGCCGCTCGCCCTCACGGCCTGACAAACCCAAGCCGGCGAAAATCCTATTTTTCTTGCCCTCCCGGCGAACCCGTGTGACGATGGCCTTGGGAAGGGGTGGATAAAACCCACCCGCGACGGCCGAACAGGCCGGCCGCCGCTCTGCACAGGGTGCGATCGGAGCAAAAACCGGTTTCCACTTTTGCTGATCGCTCTCTTGGGAAACGCCTGAGTGGAGGTCAGCCATGGGTACTCGCGCCGGAGGACGACGCACGGGACCGAAATGCATCGCCATAGTCGGTCCCTTTGCAAGCGGTAAGACGACACTTCTCGAAGCAATCCTCGCCCGCACGGGCGCGATACCCCGCCAATCACCCGTTTCATCGGGCAACACCGTCTCCGATCATTCGCCCGAAGCCCGCGCCCACGCCATGAGCGTCGAGGCCACCTTCGCCACCACCGATTTCATGGGCGAGCAGATCACCTTCGTCGATTGCCCCGGCTCCATCGAATTCGCCTTCGAGGCCGAACCCGTGCTTGCCGCTTGCGACCTTGCGGTCGTCGTCGCCGAGGCCGACGAGAAGAAGATCCCGGCACTGCAGCTGATCATGCGCAAGCTCGACGATCTCGCCATTCCGCGCATCCTGTTCCTGAACAAGGTCGACAAGGCGATTGCGGGCGTGCGCGAGACGCTGAAGATGTTGCAGCCGGCAAGTTCGGTACCGCTGCTCTTACGCCAGATTCCGGTGCGCAAGGACGGCATCGTCATCGGCTCGATCGATCTGGCGCTGGAGCGCGCCTACATCTATCGCGAATACGCCGAAAGCCAGGTCGCCGAGATCCCGAACGACGACAAGGCGCGCGAGCTGGAAGCGCGTTTCTCCATGCTGGAAACATTAGCCGATCACGACGATCACCTGATGGAGCAATTGCTGGAGGAGATCGAGCCGCCGAAGGACGCGATCTTCGACGATCTCTCGGCTGACCTGCGCGCCGGCGCGGTGACGCCGGTGCTGATCGGCACGGCCGAGAAAGGCAACGGCGTGCTGCGCCTGTTGAAAGCCATTCGCCACGACGCCCCGGATATCGAGGCGACGAGGAAGCGCCTCGGCGCGCCGGAAGGCCAGACGGTGGTGCAGGTGATGAAGACCATCCACACCGCGCATGGCGGCAAGCTTTCGGTGTCGCGCGTGCTTTCAGGCCAGTTGGCCGACGCGGCCGAGCTTTTCCTGTCCAACGGCGACACGACGAAGGTCTCCGGCCTCTACAGGATGCTCGGCAAGGACCAGATCAAGCAGACATCCGCCAAGGCAGGCGACACCGTCGCGCTCGGCAAGCTCGACAACGTCAAGACCGGCCAGACGCTGAGTTCGGCCAAGGGCGGCATCCGGCCACTGGTCACGCTCGAGCCGCCGCAGCCCGTCTTCGCCTTCGCGCTTCGCCCCAAGGAGCGCAAGGACGAGGTCAAGATGTCGGCCGCGATCCAGCGGTTGGCCGAGGAGGACCCTTCGCTCAGCCTGCGTCACAATCAGGATTCGGCCGAGACCGTGCTGTCGGGCCACGGCGAGATGCATCTGCGCGTTGTGCGCGAGCGCCTTGAGGGCAAGAACCAGATTCCGATCGAGGGCCATGCCCCGGCGGTGCCCTACCGCGAGACGATCCGCAAATCGGCGCAGCAGCGCGGCCGCCACAAGAAGCAGTCCGGCGGCCACGGCCAGTTCGGCGATGTGGTGATCGAGATCAAGCCGCTGCCGCGCGGCTCCGGCTTCCAGTTCTCCGACACCATCACCGGCGGAGTGGTGCCGAAGACATACATCCAGTCGGTCGAGACCGGCATTCGTGACTATCTGAAGACCGGCCCGCTCGGCTTTCCGGTCGTCGACGTCGCCGTCAACCTGTCGGACGGCTCTTACCATGCGGTTGACTCTTCGGACATGGCCTTCCAGATGGCGGCCAAGCTCGCGATGAAGGAAGGCATGGCCGCCTGCTCGCCCGTCCTGCTGGAGCCGGTGATGAAGGTCGAGATCGTCACGCCTTCCGACGCGACGTCGAAGATCATCGCGCTGATCCCGCAGCGGCGCGGCCAAATCCTCGGCTATGACGCGCGGCCCGACTGGCCGGGCTGGGACGTCGTCGAGGCGACCATGCCGCAGGCCGAAATCGGTGACCTGATCATCGAGCTGCGCTCGGCGACCGCTGGCGTCGCCAGCTACAGGGCCGCTTTCGACCACATGGCCGAGCTCACCGGCCGGCTCGCCGACGAGGCGATGAACGCCAACGGCAAAGCCGCCTGAACAGGTCGGAGTGCCTGACGGGCTGTCCGCTGAAGATATGAAAACGGCGTCCGGTTCGCCCGGACGCCGTTTCAATTGCGGACCGTCTTCCTGGGAGGCAACGGCTGGTCCGCCGCACCCGGACAAATGGTTCGGACGCGGTAGCTGCCTGAGCCCGGCCATTTCGAGTGATGCCCCCATCTCTCGAACCGACCAACCGCGTCCTATGCTCTAGTTAAACCATAGACTGCGTCCGCGACATGTTACCCGATGTTACATGTCACTGTTACGTGTCGGATTCGGCCGTGTTTTTGCCGGCCCGAAGGCATGCGGGCAACAAAAAAGCCGGATCAATAAAGATCCGGCTGAGTTTGATTGGAAGTGCCGATTAGGGCTAACCTCCAGAGGGGAACACTCGAGGGCGCTAATGGGAGGAGAACGCGCCCTAGAGATGCCACTATATATGTGCTCATCATGCCCAAGAAACAAGCATCTATTTTGCAACACACGCATGCAAAAAGACGCAGGCTGTGGTCCAACCCATTCCAGAAAGCCATAGGACCAGGAAAATCGCGGGTTTCAAGCTGCTTCCTGATCTAAAGTGACTGCTTAAATGCCAAATCAAGCCGATTTTGCTCCGAAATACAGGCGACTCGGCAAATGATGCCGATTTCGGCATGCCGAGATTATTTTTGCGGCAGGAGATCGATGATGCGGACTTTTTCAGCAATCGCCGGCAGCGCCCTGTTTCTGGTCGTCGCGCCGGGCGTTGTCGCCGGACTGATGCCCTGGCTGCTGACCGACCATTATCGCAAACCTCTGGCGACTGCGCCGGGCTTCGTGGCCGCGGGCTCCATTTTCGTGATCGGAGCAGCTGCGATCCTGCTGCACGCCTTCGCCCGTTTTGCCCTCGAAGGGCTGGGCACGCCCGCCCCTGTGGCGCCGACGGAGAAACTGGTCGTGGGCGGCATCTACCGCCACGTCCGCAACCCGATGTACGTGGCCGTGCTGGCGATCATCCTCGGCCAGGTTCTGATCTTTTCAAGCTGGCCGGTGCTGCTCTATGGCATGATCACCGCGGCTGCGATGGTCTCGTTCGTCAATATCTATGAAGAGCCGACGCTCGCCCAGCGCTATGGCGAAGAATATGAAGTCTACCGACGCGCCGTGCCCGGCTGGCTGCCCCGCCTCACACCCTGGCGCGGGCAGTAGTCTCGGCCGGGCATTCAGTAAGACCAGCTGCGCGCCTTGGCGATAACGAAATCGCGAAAAACGTGCAGCTTCGCCTGGTTCTTCATCGCATCGGGATAGGCGAAATAGGTGTCGAAGGACGGCACCTCGGTCTCCGGCATCAGCTGCACCAGGTTCGAGTCCTTGTTGATCACATAGTCCGGCAGCATGGCGATGCCCGCGCCGCCCTGCACCGCCCGCTTGATCGACAGGATGTCGTTGATCTGCAGCGTCGGCACCCGCTGCGCGCCTTCGAAATCGCCGACTGTCTCCAGCCAGTTCAGCTCCGACAGATGCGAAGGCACCGGCACGCCGAAGGTGACGATGCGATGGTTCCTGAGCTCAGCGATCGAGGCCGGCCTGCCGAACTTGGCGATGTAGGACGGCGCCGCGTAGAGGTGGAAATGCACCGTGAACAGCCGCCGCTGGATAAGGTCGGGCTGCTGCGGCTGGCGCAGCCGGATCGCGCAATCGGCCTGGCGCATGGTGAGGTCTAGCTCCTCATTGGCCAGGATCAGCTGCAGGCTGATCTCGGGATAGAGCTCGATGAATTCCTGCACGCGCTCGGTCAGCCAGCCGGCGCCCAGCCCCACCGTGGTCGTCACGCGGAGCACGCCCGACGGCCGGTCCTTGGTCTCGGTCAGCCGCGTCTTGATGGTTTCCAGCTTCATCAGCACGTCATGCGCCGTGCGGAACAGCATCTCGCCCTGCTCGGTCAGCACCAGGCCACGCGCATGACGGTGGAAGAGTGCGACGCCGACATCATGCTCGAGCGCGCTGACCTGCCGCGAAATGGCCGATTGCGACAGATGCAGCGTCTCGGCGGCATGGGTGAACGACCCAGCCTCCGCCGCTGCGTGAAATACGCGTAGCTTGTCCCAGTCCAGCGCCATGATTCCCCTCGCGTTGCATTTGGCGTCTGAATGAAAAATCAGGCTTTTAAACGGCTTTTTTCAGCCGATTTGTCACTCCGCCGCTTCGCGGTGAACCTCGATGCCGGCCAGATATTTTTCCGCCTCGAGTGCCGCCATGCAACCAAGCCCCGCGGCCGTCACCGCCTGGCGGTAGACATCATCGGTGACATCGCCGGCGGCGAACACGCCGGGCACGTCGGTGCGAGTCGAATCGGGTGCCGTCCACAGGTAGCCGTTCGGCTTCTGCTTCAGCTTGCCGACGAACAGCTCGACCGCCGGCGCATGGCCGATCGCGACGAACACACCGTCGACCGGCAGCTTCGATTCCTGGCCGGTCACGACATTGCGCAGCGTCAGGCCTTCGACGGAAGGCGGCAGCGGCGCCTTACCCGGACGTCCGGTGATCTCGTGCACCACCGTGTCCCAGATGACGCGGACATTGTCCTTCGCAAGCAGCCGCTCGCGCAGGATGCGCTCGGCACGGAAATCGTTGCGCCGATGGATGACGGTGACGCTTTTCGCGAGGTTCGACAGATAGAGCGCTTCCTCGACCGCGGAATTGCCGCCGCCGACCACCGCCACGTCCTTGCCGCGGTAGAAGAAGCCGTCGCAGGTGGCGCAGGCCGAAACGCCGAAGCCCATGAAGGTCTGCTCGGATGGAATGCCCAGCCACTTGGCCTGCGCGCCGGTGGCGATGATCAGCGCGTCCGCCGTGTAGACGGTGCCGGAATCGCCGGTGGCGCGGAACGGCCGCACATTGAGGTCGACCTCGGTGATGATGTCGTTGACGATATCGGTGCCGACATGCTCGGCCTGCGCCAGCATCTGGCTCATCAGCCAAGGTCCTTGGATCGGATCGGCGAAGCCCGGATAATTCTCGACGTCGGTGGTGATCATCAACTGGCCGCCCTGCTGCAGGCCGGCGACCAGCATCGGCTTCAGCATGGCGCGGGCGGCATAGATCGCCGCCGTGTAGCCGGCCGGGCCGGAACCGATAATGAGAACGGGCGCATGTTTGGTGTTCATGAAAGTCCCCTGCGGCGCAAAGCCGTGGTTTTGTCGAGGTTAATGTAAGGGTTGCAAACCATGGCAGCAAGACGAACGGACCGTCGTCCCCGGAAAGCTGCCGTCAGCCGGATATTCGCAAAATCGCAGCTTTTGTTACCTCTAAAAATCGCGTCGGTGAGGGGCTGGCGCGGACACAAAAGTCGTTTAATTACAAATTCGCGAAAGATTCTTGCGCAAGAGCCGAGACAGCCATGCCGCTCAAAGCCGACCTCGACGCCATCGACTGGAAGATCCTGCGTGAATTGCAGAGCGACGGGCGCATGACCAATGTCGAATTGTCGAGCCGGGTCGGCATCTCGGCGCCGCCCTGCCTGCGCCGCGTCAGGCGGCTGGAAGAAGCCGGCATCATCCGCGGTTACCGCGCGCTTCTCAACGCGCCGGCGCTCGGCATGGATGTCGTCGCCTTCTGCCTGATCGGCCTGCACCATCAGGCCGATGCCGAGTTGAAGACCTTCGCCGAACGCACGCGCGGCTGGCCGATCGTGCGCGACGCCTGGATGGTGTCGGGCGAATCCGATTTCCTGCTGCACTGCGTGGCAAGCGACCTTGGCACCTTCCAGACCTTCGTCATCGAGGAACTGGCTTCGGCCCCGAATGTGGACACGGTGCGCACCGCCTTGACCATCCGCCGCGTCAAGGATGAGGGGCTGGTGGCCTTTCAAACTTGATGTGCCGTTTCCGGAAATTCCGCTGCAGAACAACAGGCTTAACTTCAGGTCTTGAATCAACCTGCGATCAAAGCGATCGTATCGCAGTGAGCAGTCCACCAAGGTCCGTTGCGTCGCGCAACGGCAACACCGAAAGCCCGCCCATCATCGAGCCTTCGCCGTCGACAAGCCAGCCACACGTGAGGCCGGCGCGCTGGCCGGCTTCCATATCCGCCAGCTTGTCGCCGACGATCAGTGATCGTTTCAAGTCCAGGCCGAGCTGCCGGCCCGCCTCCAGCAGCATGCCTGGATTGGGCTTGCGCATCGGATGATCGGCCATCGCCAGTAGACCGGTGCCGGTCTCGTGGTAGGCGCAAGCCAGCACCATGTCGACAAACGCGTTCTGTTCAGCCAGCAGGTCGAGCACGCGCCCGTTGACCCGGGCGAAAGCGTCCCAGCCGAAATAGCCGCGCGCGATGCCGGACTGGTTGGTGACGACAACGACCGGAATGCCGCGCTGGTTCGCGGTCGCGATGACCGGCGCGATGCCATCGCGCAGCGCCATGGTCGCCGGATCGTCGGGATAGCCGGTATCCAGATTGATCGTGCCGTCGCGATCGAGGAACAGCGCCGGCCGGCCGGCCGGAAAGCTCCGGTCACCAACCCGCTCGACCCAAAGGCCTGGCCCGGCCAGCGGAAAGCCTTCGCTCTCAGCCATTGCTGAGACGCGCTTCGACCGCCTCGCACAGATGGTGGTAGAGGCAGAGATGCCCCTGC
>NZ_RZRY01001060.1:0-1645 GCF_003998035.1 Mesorhizobium sp. M2A.F.Ca.ET.039.01.1.1
CTCCAATGGTTCGACGAGTTCAACAAGAGCTCGCATCTTCTGGGGCATTCGACCCTGGAGGTGATCTGCTTCGTCATCATCTGGGCGCTGCAGCTGTTGATCATCCAGAAAGGCATGGAGACGGTGCGCCGCTTCCAGGACTGGGCCGGTCCCGCCGTGTGGGTGATGATGCTGCTTCTGGCCATTTATCTGTGCGTGAAGTCCGGAACTTTCGCGTTTACCAGCGACATCCCGATGGACGTGCTGCGCGAGAAAACCGCCGACGCCGGCATTCCAGGCGACCCGGGATCGTGGACCGCGCTCTTCGGTGCCGCGGCGATCTGGGTGACTTATTTCTCGGCGCTCTATCTGAATTTCTGCGACTTCGCCCGTTACGCGCCGGACAATGCGGCCCTTCGCAAGGGCAATATCTGGGGCCTGCCGGTCAACCTCATCCTGTTCTCGCTGGTCGCCGGCGTCACCACGATCGCCGCTTACGACGTCTACCATGAAGTGCTGCTGCACCCCGACCAGATCTCGGCCAAGTTCGACAGCTGGTTCCTGGCGGCCCTTGCAGCACTCACCTTCGCGGTGGCGACGCTGGGCATCAACGTGGTGGCGAATTTCGTTTCGCCGGCCTTTGACTTCTCCAATGTCTTCCCGCGTCAGATCGACTTCAAGAAAGGCGGCTACATCGCGGCGTTGATTGCGCTGGTGCTCTATCCCTTCGCGCCCTGGGAAGGCAGCGCCGCGCATTTCGTCGGCATCATCGGAGCGACGATGGGACCGATCTTCGGGGTGATGATGGTCGACTACTATCTGATCCGCAAAAGCGAGGTCGATGTTCAAGCGCTCTATCGCGAGGACGGCGAATTCCGCTTCCAGGGCGGCTGGCACGTCAACGCCTTCATCGCCGCCGGCATCGGCGCGATCTTCTCCTCGATCCTGCCCAATTTCACCAACCTGCTGCCCTCCTGGTGGGGCGTCTATGGCTGGTTCTTCGGTGTGGCCATCGCCGGCGCCGTCTACTACGTCCTGCGCACTATGGCGCTCGGCGCCGGGGCGAAGATGGCGAAGGCATAAGAATGGGGGAGTAAGGGAGTAGGTCAGTAAGGGAATAGGGAGACAATTATTCCCCTATTCCCCTAACCATCTCAGCCAGCCTGCGCACCGTATTCCAGTTTCGCGACGTGCCGACGCCGAAGCGCTTGTGATTGGCGGCTGCAAGCAGCCGCGAGTTCGGCCGCTCGCGCGAGAAGACGAGCCAGATATCGCCATTGACCAAAAGCACCTTCTCATCGTCGGCCGCGCGGGCCTGAAGTCCCGATAGCGCTTCGTCGGCGACAGGTTGGCGCATCACCCGAATCGCGATCTGGTCGCCGGCTTCCGCCGATTCGGCAGGGAACGGATTAGACGCCGCGAGCTTCAACCAATCCTCTGCGCAGCGCACGATAATATCGACATGGCGGCCGAAAGTTTTCTCGAAGGCCTTTTCCAGCGGACGCTCAAGTTTCGAAATTTCGCCAGCTCGCGCCTCGAAGACCAGGTTGCCGGTCGATACCAGCGTGCGGACATTGTTGAAGCCGAGACCTTCGGCCATCGCCTTGAAGTCCGACATAACAAGGCGCCGGCCTTCGCCGAGGCCTATGCTGTAGAGCAGCGCGAC
>NZ_RZRY01001061.1:0-1642 GCF_003998035.1 Mesorhizobium sp. M2A.F.Ca.ET.039.01.1.1
CCAGACAGGGTTTGCGATGGTCATCCTGTCGTCGGCGCTGCGCGGCATTCCGGAAGAGACGCTCGAGGCCGCCGTGATCGACGGCGCCAACCCGTTCCAGATCTTCTGGAAAATCATGGTGCCGCAGATCTGGGGCACGATCGCGGTGGTGTGGACCACCATCACCATACTGGTGCTGAAAGTGTTCGACATCGTGCTGACCATGACCAACGGCCAATGGAACAGCCAGGTGCTGGCCAATCTGATGTTCGACTGGATGTTCCGCGGCGGCGGCGATTTCGGCCGCGGCGCGACCATCGCCATCATCATCATGATCGCGGTCATTCCGATCATGGTCTGGAACATCCGGCAGGCCAACAAAGAGACGGGAGGGCATTGAGATGGCCGCGTCCACCGGAAAGTCCTTCGCCAGCCGCTTCGGCGTTCATATCGCCGTGCTGGTCTTCGTCGTCATCTGGACCATCCCCACGCTCGGCATTCTCGTCTCGTCGCTGCGCGACAAGGACCAGATCATCGCCTCGGGCTGGTGGAATTCCTTCGCCAGTTCCAGCCAGACCGAGGCCGGACGACTGCCGGCCGCCGCGGCGCAGACGCAGAAGGACGGCAAATATGTCATCGAAGGCAATGTCTTCGGCGACGGCGCCAAGCGCGACATCAGCGCCTTTGGCGTCAAGGCGGCGGCGCCGACGCAATACAAGGCCGGCACGGCGGCCGATCTCGGCGACGGCGTCACCTTGCAGGTGAACGCGGATGGCAGCTTCGTGCTCGCCTCGCCGAAGGCATTCGAAGGCGACCGCGGCCAGCGCGTCTATTACGCCTCCTCGGCGCCGCCGAAATTCACCACCGAGAACTACGATGCCGTGCTGTTTTCCGAAGGCATCGGCCGCTCGTTCATGAACTCGCTGACGGTGACCATTCCGGCAACGATCATCCCCATCCTGATCGCGGCCTTCGCGGCCTATGCGCTCGCCTGGATGCGCTTTCCCGGCCGGGCGCTGCTGATCGCCGTCATCATCGGCCTGCTGGTCGTGCCGCTGCAGATGTCGCTCATCCCGCTGCTCAAGCTCTATAACGGCGTCGGCACCTTCTTCGGCGTGCCGTCGAAGACCTATCTCGGCATCTGGCTGGCGCATACAGGCTTCGGCCTGCCTTTCGCCATCTATCTGCTGAGGAGCTACATCGCCGGCCTGCCGCGCGAGATCATGGAATCGGCGCGCATCGACGGCGCCAGCGATTTCGAGATCTTCGTCAAGATCGTGCTGCCGCTGTCGTTCCCGGTGCTTGCCTCCTTCGCCATCTTCCAGTTCCTATGGGTATGGAACGATCTGCTGGTGGCGATGGTTTTCCTCGGCACGGCGCCCGATCAGATCGTGCTGACGGCCAAGCTCAACGCGCTGCTCGGCTCACGCGGCGGCAATTGGGAAATCCTCACGACATCGGCATTCATCACCATCATCGTGCCGCTGATCGTGTTCTTCTCGCTGCAACGCTATTTCGTCCGCGGGCTGCTTGCCGGCTCGGTGAAAGGAGGTTGAAGACATGCAATCGGCTTTGAAGGCGACTTCGAGACCAGACCCTGCGATCGACCGAGACTGGTGGCGGGGCGCGGTGATCTACCAGATCTATCCGCGCTCCTACCAGG
>NZ_RZRY01001062.1:0-1638 GCF_003998035.1 Mesorhizobium sp. M2A.F.Ca.ET.039.01.1.1
AGTCGACGGTGTCTGAACGGAGCTCTGCGAGCGTGTCACAGCGAAGCGAAGCAAGATCAGGGTTCAGCTGGAGCGCGTGCGGGTTGGCAGAGGGATCAACAAGCCCGACGATCGTGTGCCCACGACGCAGTGCTGCAGTAACATGGCGCGCGCCCATCAGGCCGAGCCCAACCACCGCCACTCGCGCACCTTGGGCTAAAGGGGGAATGCCAACCCGTCGGTGTTCGGGGCCACCCATCGCTGCGAGCACCGAAGCGTTTGATGCGTCGTCTGTTTTTGGGATCTGGGAGGTCACTCGGGATATCCAAAGACCGTTGCGAGATGACGAAGGTGCCAGGCTTGGTATCCAGCTGTGGCCAACCGGGCTTCAGGATCGCCGGAGAGAAAAGCCTCTACCTGTCCCTTGAGGCCAGGTTTGAGATTGGACTCATCGTTATGCAACAACGGCACATCTTGTTCGGCGACTGACGGCCCTTCGACCATCTTCAGTATCTCAAGCGGCCTTAGTACGTACCGTCGCCGATGAACGCTCATCGCGATACGCCAGCGCCCCACCGAGGCGTAGTTGCCGTGGTATACGTAACGTGTTCCTGCTGATGTAAGACCGCATCCTACGAATACGGAATGCCCTGGATGCCAGCCGACTGGAGGATCCATCGGCTGCGAGGGGATCGCATGAAGTTCGCGGGAGCGTCCACAGAGATAAAAGAGAAGATCGAATACATGGGAGGCATTTGCATAGCCCCAGCGCGCTTTAATCACTGTATTCGTGTCAAGTGACTCGATTCGCGGAACCGGCTCGTCAAATTCAATGCTTGCGGAGAGAACCGGTCCCTCCTCGCTCAATCGATCCCGAAGCGTGCTGACACTCGCCAAAAAACGTCGATTGTAACCGACGAAGACGGAAGTCATTCCGCGGGATACCCGCGGGTGCTGAAATATTGCGTCGATCTCCTCAGCCTCAAGCGCGCCCGGCTTTTCCACAAGGATCTGAGGGCATATGTCAGCGAGGAGAAGCGTAAGCGGGGCAAGAGTATCGACAGGGGTCGCAATAATGGCAAAGGCGGGCCTAGCAACTTCGCCACGCAACGCTAAGCGCACAGCATGGTCCGCCCCGTTCGAAAGACCATTGCAACTGAACGCACGCGCGAAGGCTGCGGTTCGCTCCTCATTCCTTCCGATGACCGTAAACGGGACGTCTAAACTCTTTAGAACCAAGGCGTAATCACGCGCCATGGGACCAGTTCCGATAAGCCAAAGCATGGATTAATTACGACCCCCCTGCCCATCGCTGAATTTATGAAGGACTTCCGCCCCGGCTCCGCGCAGTACGGCGCCGACGGCCTGAACTCGGAGAAGCGCGGCCGGCCGAGCGATCGGCGGTGTTTTCAGTTCTGATGGTCTGCTCCTGATGCTAGCCGACGCTTGTTGGCATTGATCTTTCGCAGCGATGCTTGCAGTGACGGGGTTATGGCGATCCAGATTTGGCAAGTCAAGATTATTTCAAGAACAGGTGAGATAATTATTCGCATCATAAGTATTACAATTGCGTTTTATTCGTTTCGGCCGCCGCCCAGTCCCACTACAAAAAACTGGCGATGTCGGTATAACCATCCCGATCACCCGCCCATTGAAAAG
>NZ_RZRY01001063.1:0-1622 GCF_003998035.1 Mesorhizobium sp. M2A.F.Ca.ET.039.01.1.1
GAAAACCCATGTCGCGCTGCAGATGCTCGGATAGTTCCCGAACATCGATGTAGCCGCGCCTGCGGCCCGAAAACTTTGCAAATTCCCGTACCAGCATGAAAAACCAGCCGCGTGCGGGGGTGGAAACGAGTTTTTCCTGTACCGTGACCATGATCGTCAGCCTTGAACTGGATTGATCGTTGATCCCAAATATCGGTCTGGCTGGTTCGTGCTTCCAATTAAACCTCGATCATGACCCATAAGGAGGCCTTATGCCCGATCTGACCCCTCCGCAGCTTGCGCCGCTGCCGCCGCTGCAGGCGATCCGGGTGTTCGAAGCGGTGGCAAGGCACCTGTCCTTCACCAAGGCGGCGCAGGAATTGGGCATGACCCAGGCGGCCGCGAGCTACCAGATCAAGCTGCTGGAGGAACGCATCGGCGCGCCGCTGTTCCTGCGCCGGCCGAAGCAGATCGAGTTGACCGGACCCGGCCAGCGCCTGGCGCCTGCCGTCAGCGAAGCCTTTTCCATCCTGGGTCAGGCTTATGCCGCGGCGCGCGGCGGCGCCGACGGACTGCTTTGCGTCACCACCGTGCTGACCTTCGCCTCGAACTGGCTGGCCCAGCATCTGGGCTCATTCCAGATCGCTCATCCAGCACTCGCCGTGCGGCTCGACACGTCGAGCCGCCTGACCGATTTCGCGCGCGAGGATGTCGATATCGCCATCCGCTCCGGCGGCGGCAAGTGGCCGGGCCTGGAAGCGCATAAGCTGCTTGATGCCGATTTCACCCCCATGCTGAGCCCCAAGCTCGCGGCGAGCATAGGCGGCGTCAAGGAGCCGGCCGACCTGTTGCGCCTGCCGATCCTCGACCCCGGCGACGTCTGGTGGTCGCAATGGTTCGAGGCCGCCGGTGTGACCGGCCATGATCTCGCCAAGCGGCCGGGTTCTAGCATGGGCGCGCAGGCCTATGAGGCGAATGCGGCGATGGCGGGCCATGGCGTGGCGATCCTGACCAGGGCGCTGTTCAAGAACGAGATCGCCGACGGCCGTCTGATCCAGCCCTTCGATCTCGTCGGCGATGACGGCCATGCCTATTGGCTGGTCTATCCGACGGCGCGTCGCAATGTGCCGAAGATCCGCGCCTTCCGTGACTGGATCCTCGCCGAGATCGCCTGCGCGTAAGCCGACTGCTCTCAGCCTTCCTCGCCAAGATCCTGGCCGCGTCGCCGGGTCGGGGTTCACGTTTCTGCTGCGCTGCAGCATCGATTCCGCCTTGACATAAATCACACCAAGTGAGTAATTGCTCAAAGCCAAGGCAAATGCTCATCTTGGTTTATGGGAGGAATTTGATGAAACTTCGCACGCTCACCCTGGGCCTGTTGTCGGCCAGCGCTCTCGCTTTCGCTGCGCATGCCGAATCCATCACCATCGCCACCGTCAACAATGGCGACATGGTCCGCATGCAGAAGCTGACGGACGACTTCACCAAGGCCAACCCCGACATCCAGCTCAACTGGGTCACGCTTGAAGAGAATGTGCTGCGCGAGCGCGTGACCACCGACATCGCCACCAAGGGCGGCCAGTACGACGTCATGACCATCGGCACCTACGAGGTTCCGATCTGGGCCAAGCAGAGCTGGCTGC
>NZ_RZRY01001064.1:0-1618 GCF_003998035.1 Mesorhizobium sp. M2A.F.Ca.ET.039.01.1.1
CCGCAAGGTGGAGAACGTTGAGATGAAGTTGTTGCGCTATGGCGAAGCTGGCAGTGAAAAGCCCGGCCTGCTTGATGCGGATGGGAATATCCGCGACCTTTCCGCTCATGTCGCCGATATTGCCGGGACGACGCTTCATCCGGCCTCGCTGGAGATGCTCTCCAAGCTCGATCCCAAGACGCTGCCGGTGGTCTCCGGCAAGCCGCGCCTGGGCGCCTGCGTCGCCGGCACGGGCAAATTTATCTGCATCGGCCTCAACTATTCCGATCACGCCGCCGAGACCGGCGCCACGGTGCCGCCGGAGCCGATCATCTTCATGAAGGCAAGTTCCGCCATCGTCGGCCCGGATGACGACGTGCTCATCCCGCGCGGTTCGGAAAAGACCGATTGGGAAGTCGAGCTCGCCGTGATCATTGGCAAGACGGCAAAATATGTTTCGGAGGACGACGCGCTGGATTATGTCGCCGGCTACGCCGTCGCGCATGATGTGTCGGAGCGCGCCTTCCAGGCCGAGCGCCAGGGCCAGTGGACCAAGGGCAAATCCTGCGACACGTTCGGACCGATCGGCCCGTGGCTGGTCACCAAGGACGAGGTCGCCGACCCGCAGAACCTGAAGATGTGGCTGACCGTCAACGGCAAGACCATGCAGAACGGCTCGACCAAGACCATGGTCTACGGCGTGAAGTATCTGGTCTCCTATCTCAGCCAGTTCATGTCGCTGCATCCCGGCGACATCATCTCCACCGGCACGCCGCCCGGCGTCGGGCTGGGCATGAAGCCGCCGGTGTTCCTGAAGGCCGGCGACGTGGTGGAGCTCGGCATCGAAGGCATGGGCCAGCAGAAGCAGACGTTCAAGGCGGACGAGTAAGCCGGCGCTTACCTCAACACCTTCCCATCCGCGCCAAGCCGATACGTCTTCGCCGCGTCCGGCGTCGCATAAAGCGTCGCGCCGGGCTCGGCATTGTACACGCCGAAGATGCGCACCGTGATCAGCCCGGCCTTCTCGCAGTCGAGGTAGAGGTTGGTGTCGGCGCCGAGATGCTCGGCATGCACCACCGTGCCCTTCCAGGCGCCGGAATTCGCATCGACTGTCAGATGCTCCGGCCGCACCCCGATGGTCTTCGCCGTTTCGCCCAGTCGCGCGCCGTCGATGAAATTCATCTTCGGCGAGCCGATGAAGCCGGCGACGAATTCGTTGGCCGGCGAATTGTAGAGCTCCATCGGGCTGCCGATCTGCTCGATGCGGCCGGCATTGAGGACGACGATCTTGTCAGCCAGCGTCATCGCCTCGACCTGGTCGTGGGTGACATAGATCATCGTCGCCCTGAGCCGCCGGTGCAGTTGCGCGATCTCCAGCCTTGTGTTGACGCGCAGCGCCGCATCGAGGTTCGACAGCGGCTCGTCGAACAGAAAAAGCTTCGGCTCGCGCACCACGGCGCGGCCGATGGCGACGCGCTGGCGCTGGCCGCCCGACAATTCCGCAGGGCGGCGCTCGAGATAGGGCTCGAGCGACAGCATCGCGGATGCGATCTTGATGCGGCGCTCGATCTCGGCGGTTGGCGTGCCGGCCTGCTTGAGGCCCAGCGCCATGTTGTTCTTCACCGTCAGATGCGGATAG
>NZ_RZRY01001065.1:0-1616 GCF_003998035.1 Mesorhizobium sp. M2A.F.Ca.ET.039.01.1.1
AACTGTCCGGTTTTTAATCGGAATCGCGTCCGGTCAATTCTCGGAATCGCGTCCGGCTTTTGATCGGAATGCCGTCCGGTAAATCGTCGGAATCTGCAGGCCATCTGGCGACCCGTGCCAACAGAGTGCCCGCGGCTTGGAAGAGATAGGTGCGTGTGCGTGTCACCGCATTTTGACACCCACCCCGTCACGATCGACTTCTCCCAATTGATACCGTCTCCGCGTCAGGCCGAAATAAGCACCAACTCTCGATGAGCAGACAAAGCGCGCTGGATCATCCACCGCCGTGACGAAGCTGACGGCCGTCAAGACGCCAATGCCGGGCACGGTCACCAACCGGCGGCACGGTTCGCTGTGTTTGGCGAACCCGAGAATGTTCTCTTCCAACGTTCTGATTTCTTGCTCAATGCGTGCGCGGACAGCCAGCAACGCTGAAACAGCACCTTCCAGCTCAAGCTCTCCCGCGCAGAGCTCGCGAACGGATTCCTCATATTTCCTTCCAGTGACTTTCCCGACAATGCGCGGGATCGTGGTTTCGTATGAGACAATCCGCCGGTGGGGCATCAAGTTCGGTCCGCGCTACGCTTGCCGCTTGCGCCGCAAGCAGCACAGCCGAAACGACGAGATCGTCATCACCATCGCCGGCAGGAAACACTGGTTGTGGCGCGCCGTCGACCAGGATGGCTATGTGCTCGACGAGATTGTCCAGAACCGCGCAACACCAAAGCGGCTCAGCTGACGCGGCTGCTGAAGAAGCAAGGCATCGCGCCGAAGCGCATGATCATCGACAAGCTGCGCTCCTATGGCGCAGCCAGGCGACAGGTGATGCTGGACGTCGAGCATCGGTCGCACAAGGGATTGAACAACCGGGCGGAGAATGCCCCTGTGCCGCTGCGAAAATGGGAGCGGATGATGCAAGGCTTCCGATCACCAGGAGCACTGCAACGCTTGGTTTCGATCTTCTCGGCTCTGCGCAAATCTCTTCGTCCCGCCCCGCTCAAAACGCTCCGCTCTCGCTACATATATTCACCGCCTGCAGGCCATGGCGGAATGGAAAGCCGTGGCCGTGGTCAGCTGACATCAGCGCCGCAGGTCTCAACGCGTTTATATGCAGACAACGTGACATCGCCACCCTCAGATAACGTGACAGCGCCGTTGCAACAGATCCTTCAAGTAAGTTTATAGAATCTTTGCGACCGCGGATCGCTGATAATGGTACGTTCACCATAAGGTCTGACATCCGGCACGACTGAAATAGCTTCTGCCGATGTACCCCTCGGGCCGCCACACAATACGCAATGTCGGAGTCAACGGCCAATGGCAAAAAGAGCGCTCATTCTGCTTGAAGGTTCAAGGTATAATGGTCCGCTATACGTCCAGGCGGCCCAGCGTCTTGGTCTTCATCCAATTACCCTATCGGCTGATCCAGCTCAATACGGCTATTTTGTGGCGGAAGGCATTGAGGCAATCCGTGTCGATACAGGCAATCTCGATGCCCTGATCCGCGAATGCTCTCGGCTACGTGCGACCTATGACATTGCTGGCGTTACGTGCGCCGGGGATCCGTTCTATGCGACGGTTGGCAAGCTCTGCCGCTATTTCGAGCTGCAGGGACC
>NZ_RZRY01001066.1:0-1615 GCF_003998035.1 Mesorhizobium sp. M2A.F.Ca.ET.039.01.1.1
GCCCCATGGCGACGGCTACATCGTCAATGGCGAGAAATTCTATTCGACCGGCGCCCTCTTCGCTCATCTCGTTCCCATCATTGCGATTGACGAAGACGGCAAGGTTCGCGTCGCCATTGTCGATCGCGATGCGCCGGGTCTCGAGATCATCGACGATTGGTCGAGTTTCGGACAGCGAACGACGGCAAGCGGAACGGTCGTCATCCGCGACGTCGTGGCACCCGCCGACCGCGTCCTGCCCGCCTATCTGGCATACGACCAGGCTAGTCCCGCGGGTCCGCAAAGCCAGCTCGCTCATGCTTCCATCGACGCCGGCATCGCACGCGGCGCGATCGAGACGACGATCCGGCTGGTCCGCGACCATGCCCGGCCGTGGATCGACAGCGGCAAGGAACGTGCTTCGGACGACCCCTACACGATCGCGCAGATCGGCGAATTGAAGATTAGGCTGCACGCGGCCGAAGCGCTTCTGCAACGTGCAGGGCACGAGGTCGATAGGGCCATCGCCAGGCCCGAGATCGAGGCCATAGCCCTTGCCAAGGTGGCCGTTGCCGAAGCGAAGGTTCTGACCACCGACATCGCCATCCAGGCCACGAACAAGCTCTTCGAACTCGCCGGCACGCGTTCGACGCTTGCAGCCCATCACCTCGATCGGCTTTGGCGCGACGCGCGCACGCACACGTTGCACGATCCCGTACGCTGGAAGTACCACGCCGTCGGCCAGTACTACCTCAACGGGGTCAACCCGCCGCTTCACTCCTGGATCTGAACGTTGCTCTCCCGGGCACAATCAGGGGCCAGCGCTGCAGCCGACGACCCGCCTGGCTTTGCCTCGCTTCAGGCCGCCGAGGCATTCATCGCCGCCGAAGGTATCGAATTTATACGCTTCGAGCAGCCCGACGCGCATGACATCGCACGATCGAAAACGGTGCCCGCCCGCCACTTCGGACGATTTGCCCGCGAGGGTCTGAATTTTCCTCTGCCGCCACTGGCTTTGGACGCGCAGTGCGTTCCCGGCCGCGAAACCGGGGCCAGGTCGCCCGGCATCCATCTGCGCGTCTGGCGCGCTCGATAGGGCTGCCTGTCGATCTCGTCCCATGCGTGTTGCTGTCTTATCATGGTCACCCGCCACGGGGGTACCGCGCTTCCGGAAACCAGGATGCGCGCCAAGTGGAGAACTTTAATTCTCTATCTAATCCATAGACATTATATTCTGTCTTCGTTGACGGCCGGCTTGCCGTTAGTTTCCTCCCGCTGTCGCCCGACAGGGCTATCAAAGGAGTAACGGATGGGTCGGCATATTCGCTTCAACGCTTTCGACATGAATTGCGTTGGCCACCAATCTCCTGGTCTGTGGAAGCATCCGCGCGACAAGTCCTGGAAATACAAGGACCTGGACTATTGGCAGGACCTGGCTCGGACGCTCGAGCGCGGCATTTTCGACGGCATATTCATCGCCGACGTCATCGGCTATTACGACGTCTACAAGGGCTCGAACTACCACGCGATCGAGCAGGCGGCGCAGATTCCGGTCAATGATCCCTTGCAACTGGCCGCGCCGATCGCGCTTGCAACCGAACATCTCGGCATCGGCATTACCGCCTCGACCTCGTTC
>NZ_RZRY01001067.1:0-1612 GCF_003998035.1 Mesorhizobium sp. M2A.F.Ca.ET.039.01.1.1
TCCTTCTCGTAGGCGACGAATTTGCTCAGCGCCTGCGCCTCGCTGCGCTTGTCGGCCAGCGTCTGGCTGCCGAGGCGATCCTCGGAAAACTCCTGCGCCAGGAGAAAATAAGCCGGCGCATAATCGGGGTTGGCCGCGATGAAGGCGTTGAGCTTGTCGAGCCGCTGCGCGTCGTCGAACTGCAACAGATGCACGAGCTTGATCGAGGGCGCCTTGGCTTTCTCCGTCAGCGTGCCGAACACTTCGCGGGCGCCGGCCTTGCCGTCCTGGACCCTGAGCAGCGTGGCAAAGCGCGTATAGGGGTCGATGGCGTCAACGTCGAAGCCGGCAAAGGCGAGATAGGAGCGGCGGGCGTTGAGCATGTCGCCTGCGAGCTCATAGACGCGGGCATTGTGGTAGAATTCGTCGGGACGCTTCGGATCGGCGATCGCGCCGCCCTGGGCCGAGAGCCGGGCGAAGCCCTTGGCGATCGTGTCGATCGAAGCGGCGATCTGCTCGGTCGTCGCCTGCAGCTTTTCCGCCTGCGCCTGCTGCTGTTGCTGGCCGGCGGCCAAGGTGTCGGTCGTCTGCTTGACCGCCTCGACAGTCTTCTGCGTCTCGGCGCCTTGCGCCGACTGCTGCTGTTGGGCGGAAGCGATCTGCTCAGTCTTCTGCGCCACCGTATCCGTGGTCTGCTTGACCGCCTCGACGGTCTTCTGCGTCTCGGCACCCTGCGCGGTCTGCTGTTGCTGGGTGGAAGCGATCTGCTCGGTGGTCTTGGCGACCGTGTCGGTCGACTTCATGACCTCCTCGACCGTTTTCTGCGTCTCGGTGACCGTCTGCTCGATCTTCGCCACCTTCTGCGAGACGATGCCCAGCGATTGCTGCAGCTCGGCGACGGCCGGCACAAGGTTGGCGATCACGCCGTTCTGCGAATTCGTTTCCTGCTGGATGCCGTAGACGCCGCCGGCGATCGCCGCCGCACTGGTGGCGAAGATCAGCGCCGGCATCGCCTTGGCGGCCAGCACCAGGCGCAGCACCATGGCGACGGCGATGATGATGGCCGCGACGGCCGCGACCAGGGCAATGTAGGCGGCAAAGGGCCCGAGCGGGTTGAGCACATCGCCGACTGCGCCGCTGATAAAGGCGAAGCTCGCCGCCCATTTGCCGGTGCGGCTGAGCGATGCCCTGAGCAACGAGGTCGTACCCGTGGCGATTTCCGACATGCCGATCCCCCCAAATCCAAGCCGCGACATACTAGCGGAAAGGAGGTGGGGATGGCAAAGCGGGGGTTGGCGGCATTGGAACGGCCGTTGCTACACCGATCGCTATCGCTAATGACAGAGGTTTGGCGCTGCCCCTCATCGCCCTGCCGGGCACTTCTCCCCGTATAGTGACGGGGAGAAGGGGCTGGCCGCGATGACGGCGCCCTTTCTGTAGCGCCGGCGATTTGCGAAATCGCTGGCGACAGCGTCCCTCTCCCCGTCACTATACGGGGAGAGGATGCCGGTGTCCGAACCGGATAGATAGGTAACAGAATGGACCGATTAGATGGGTGACAGTTTTCTTGCCAGCCGGGAGGACCGGCGATGGTTTGGCGAGAGACTGGCATCATGGATGAGCGGCTTCGTTT
>NZ_RZRY01001068.1:0-1610 GCF_003998035.1 Mesorhizobium sp. M2A.F.Ca.ET.039.01.1.1
CGATGCGGGAAACCGCCTCTCCTTCGTCATCGCCGATCTCACCGACGACCGCGGATGGGCGGAAGCGGCGGCCGCATGCGACTATGTGATGCATGGCGCCTCGCCGACGCCTTCCGGCGACCAGACCAGCGAGGAGGATTGGATCGGGCCCGCCGTCAACGGCAATTTTCGGGTGCTCAGGGCCGCGCGCGACGCCGGCGTCAAGCGCGTGGTGCTGACATCGGCCTTCGGCGCGATCGGCGTCGGCCACAAGCGGGACCACCGGCGGCCCTTCGACGAAACCGACTGGAGCAACCTCAACGGCAATGTCGCGCCCTACCAGAAATCGAAGACGCTTTCCGAGCGCGCCGCCTGGGATTTCGTGGCGCGCGAAGGCAATGGCTTGGAACTGGCTGCGGTCAATCCGGTCGCCGTCTATGGGCCGGTGCTGGGCGCCGACTATTCGCACTCGATCAGGCTGATCGCCAACATGCTGGAGGGGCAGCCGGGATGCCTCAATGTCAGTTCCTGCTGCGTCGACGTGCGCGACGTGGCGGACCTGCATCTGCGCGCCATGACCGATCCGGCCGCCAAGGGCGAACGCTTCCTCGCAACCGTGGGCGAGAGCATGTGGATGGTCGAGATCGCCGAACTGCTGCGGCAGCGGCTGGGCAAGGCGGCCGAAAAAGTGTCGACACAGGTGTGGCCCGACGAGCAGGTGCGCATCGCCGCCGAAACCAACGCGCAGCTCAATGGCGTGGTACCGCTGCTCCACTACGACATGAGCGCGACGGGCAGGAAGGCCGAGCGCCTGCTGGGCTGGACACCCAGATCGCGCGAGGAGGCGATCATATCCTGCGCCGAGAGCCTGATCCGGCTTGGCCTGCTGCGCGGCTGAGTTCCTTGAACGGCGCGCGCGGCCGGTGCATGTTCCCCGCGCGCTTTCGGCGAACCGCCTGGAACCGCGATCCTCGAACGAAACCAGCGGAGCCATCGGGCGATGACGACCATCCATCAGTTCGCCGTGTCGGAGGGGCAGGAATGGATGCTGCCGGCCGATGACGACGCCTACGAGGAATTCTTCGGCCTCGACGGACGATCGCTCAAGGGCTGGAAGCCGCCGGTGATGCGGCGCGCCGAGGAAGGCGAGCGGCTCTATTCCGATTTCCCCTGGCTCGGCGAGCATGCGCCGCTGTTGCGCCGGCCGGCTGTCGAGGCGCTGGCGGCGGCGTTGCGGCCTTATGGCGAGCTTGTGGCGCTGCGCGGCGAGGAGGTCTGGCTGCTCAACGTCACCCATGTGATCGACGCGCTGGACGAGGCGCGCTCGCAAATCGTGCGGTTCGACGGCGGCGACATATTGGCGATCGAGCGCTACGCCTTCGACGCGGAGAAGATCGGGAGCGCTGAAGTGTTCAAGCTGCCGATGCGGGCTTCTCCGGTCTTCGTCAATGACGTGTTCGTCGAGCGGGTGCGCAAGGCCGGGTTGCGCAATGTGTCGTTCGAGCCGGTATGGACATCGGGAACGGCAATCGCGTCAGGCGAATAGCAGTTTTGCGGTTTGTGGCGGAGACGGGCAATGACCAGCGCCGGCGCCGCCCCTCATCCGCCCTTCGGGCACCTTCTCCCCGTAT
>NZ_RZRY01001069.1:0-1610 GCF_003998035.1 Mesorhizobium sp. M2A.F.Ca.ET.039.01.1.1
GAGCAGAACAGAATGATCGTGTCGTCCAGCATGCGCGTGCGCTCCAGCACCGACAGCAGCTCGCCGATCTTGTCGTCGAGATAGGAGATGTTGGCGAAATAGCCGCGCCGCGAGCGGCGGATCTGCTCGGGCGTGATGTCGAAACTGTCGTAGTCGGATGCCTTGTAGAGCCGCTTTGAATGCGGATCCTGGCTGTCGTAGGGGATGAAGCCCACCTCCGGCTCCAGTGCCGGGCAGTCTTCGTAAAGGTCCCAGTATTTGCGCCGCGCGACATAGGGATCGTGCGGATGGGTGAAGGAGACGGTCAGGCACCAGGGGCGCCGGTCCGCGTCATCCGACACGCGCGCGAACTCATAGAGCTTTTGCGTCGCATGGAAGGCGACCTCGTCGTCATACTCCATCTGGTTGGTGATCTCGGCGACGCCGGCGCCGGTCACCGAACCCAGATTGTGGTACCACCAGTCGATACGCTCGCCGGGCTTGCGGTAGTCCGGCGTCCAGCCGAAATCGGCCGGGTAGATGTCGGTGGTCAGCCGCTCTTCGAAACCGTGCAGTTGGTCGGGGCCGACGAAATGCATCTTGCCGGAAAGCACCGTGTGATAGCCGGCGCTGCGCAGATGATGCGCGTAGGTCGGGATCGAGGAGGCGAATTCCGCGGCGTTGTCATAGACTTGGGTGCGCGACGGCAGCTGGCCGCTCATGAAGGAGGCGCGGCCCGGTGCGCAGAGCGGCGAGGCGGTATAGTTGTTGGCGAAGCGCGCCGAGCGCTGGGCAAACGCCTTCAGATTGGGCGCGTGCAGGAACTCGGCCGGGCCGTCCGGGAAGAACGTGCCGTTGAGCTGATCGACCATGACGATCAGGAAATTGGGTCGCCGGGTGGTCAAGGCAGGCTCCGTCCGTTGAGCTTGGTTTCGAGATAGTCTTCCACAAGCGCGATCGCGGTCTGCGCGTCGGGCACGCCGTCCTTCAGCGCGCGGCGGATGTAGAGCCCGTCGATCAGCGCCGCGGTCGCTTCCGCCACGCGGTCGGCCTCTGTCCGCGGCAGGATCCCGGTCAGCCCGCTCATTAGGTTCGAATGCAGCCGCCGCGCATAGATGCGCAGCAGCCGCCGCAGCTCGGTCGATTTCTGCGCCTCGACATAAAAGGCAAGCCAGGCGGCGATGATCTCGGCCTGGAACTGGTCATCGGAGAAGCTGACCGCGACCACGGACGAGACGCGCTCACGCGCTGTGCCGGCGGTGTGAAGCGCGTGCCTGGTGTCGATGTTGAGCTCCGTCAGGATGTGCCGCATCGTCGCGAAAAGCAGCTCGTCCTTGGCGCCGAAATAGTGATGCGCCAGCGCCGACGACACACCGGCGCGTCCGGCGATCTCCGACATCGTCACGTCGAGCGATCCGCGCTCGCCGATCGCCGAGATCGTCGCGTCGATCAGCGCCTTGCGGCGCACGGGTTCCATTCCGATTTTCGGCATTTTGGGGGTCCGGTTCGGGTCGAGATTATTTTTTATTGACGCGTCAATCAATAAAAAATCGACACCGGGATCAACCGATCGTGTCGTTCTGGCCCATGCAGGGGGCTGGAAAACGGTTCATTGTTGAACAATATTGAAT
>NZ_RZRY01000106.1:0-13633 GCF_003998035.1 Mesorhizobium sp. M2A.F.Ca.ET.039.01.1.1
CCTGTTCTGGTCGGCACGCGACATGGTGCGTAACTTCAATTTGATGTCGACGGCGCAGAAGGTCGATGAATGGAGCTACCGCGAGATCCGCAACCAGAACGACCTGTTCGCCCAGCCGATGCTGGTCAAGGTGCGCACCGCGCTCGACGAGGAGCGTCGCCTCGCCGACGCTGCCAACGACCGGCTGCTGCTGTGGGCGAGCGGTCTGCTGTTTGCCGTGCTGGCCATCGCCGCGGTTCTGATCTTCCGGCCGATGGAGAACGCCATCCGCCGCGCCTTCGCCGAGAGCGCCGCGTCGCTGTTCAAGGCCGAGGCGGCCGATCGCGCTAAGTCGGAATTCCTGGCCAATATGAGCCATGAGATCCGCACGCCGATGAACGGCGTGCTCGGCATGGCCGAGCTGCTGGCCAAGACGGAGCTTACGCCCCGCCAGAAGACCTTCACCGATGTCATCGTCAAATCCGGCAACGCGCTGCTCACCATCATCAACGACATCCTCGATTTCTCGAAGATCAATGCCGGCCAGCTCACCCTCGACCCCGCTCCCTTCCGCCTGGCGGAAGCGGTCGAGGATGTGGCGACGCTGGTGTCGGCGCGCGTTGCCGAAAAGAACCTCGAGCTCATCGTGCGCGTCGACCCGCGCCTGCCGGCCTTTGTCGTCGGCGATGCCGGACGCTTCCGCCAGATCGTCACCAATCTGCTTGGCAACGCCGTGAAGTTCACCGAGAAGGGCCATGTGCTGGTCGATGTCGGCGGCGATGTCGTCGACGGCGTCGTCCAGCTCAAGGTCCGCGTCGAGGACACCGGCATCGGCATCCCGGCCGAAAAGCTGCAAAGCGTGTTCGAGAAATTCGCCCAGGTCGACGGCTCCTCGACCCGTCGCCACGAAGGCACCGGGCTTGGCCTTGCGATCGGCGCCCGGCTTGTCGACCTGATGGGCGGCAAGATCGGCGTCGAAAGCGAGATCGGCCGCGGCTCCGTCTTCTGGTTCGCCGTGCCGCTGCCGGCGCACAACCAGGCGGCGGCCGACAAGCTGGTGCCGGTCGATGTCACCGGCGCCCGGGTGCTGGTCATCGACGACAATCCGGTCAACCGGGAGATTCTGCTGGAGCAGCTCAGAAGCTGGAGCTTCGACTGTGCGGCCGCCGAAAGCGGCGCTGTCGGCCTTGCCTTCCTCGACCGCGCCTGCCAGCTCGGCGCCTCTGTCGACTGCATTATCCTCGACTACCAGATGCCCGGCATGAACGGCGCCGATGTCGCCAAGGCGATTGCCGCCGACAGCCGGCTTTCGTCCATCCCGGTCGTGCTGCTCACCTCGGTCGACCAGGTGGATTTCGGCAGGATGGTTATCGATTTCGGCATCGTCGCGCATCTCACCAAGCCGGCGCGTTCGGCGGTGCTGCTGGGCACGGTGATCTCCGCCATACAGAAGGCGCGCATGCAGGGCACCAAGGCTCATTTCGTGCGCGAGCCGGTCGCGGCGGCGCCGTCCTTCACCGTCATTCGCGGCCCGGCGGCGCCCGTGCCGGCGGCACCGGAATCGACCGCAGCGCCGAGCGGCCCGATCGATATCCTGATCGCCGAGGACAATGACGTGAACCAGCTGGTCTTCGGCCAGATCCTCAATGGCTTCGGTCTCAGCTACCGCATCGCCGGCAATGGCCGCACGGCTGTCGAAATGTACCGCGCGCTGCGCCCCCGCCTGGTGCTGATGGACGTCTCTATGCCGGAAATGAACGGCTATGAGGCGACCCGCGCCATCCGTGCGATGGAAGCGCAGAACGGTGAGCGCACGCCGATCATCGGCGTCACCGCGCATGCGCTGAAGGGCGACCGCGAGAAATGCATCGAGGCCGGCATGGACGATTATCTGCCGAAGCCGGTATCGCCCGACCGCCTTGGCGCCAAGATCGGCACCTGGCTCAGCGAGACGGTGACGGCTAAGACGGCATAGCTACCGGTTGCGCATCACCACGCAGGCGCCGCCGACGCTTTGCAGCTTGTCGCAGATGCCGTTGGCCTCGCCGCGCGAGTCCGCGCCGATCCTGACCGCGTAGATGCCGCGCCGCCCGATCGGCGTGCGCACCCGGCTCACCACCGGATCATGGCTGGCGAGCAGCGCCGGGAACCGGCTCTTGACCCTCAGCCATTGGCCGATCGCCGCGGAACGGCGGAAATTGCCCGCCACCTGCACGCCCCACGGCTTGACGTTGATCGAGGCCATGGCGACCGTCCGCGACATGATCACCGGCAGCCGGCGGCAGGCGACCGCGAAGCTCATCTTGGGGTCGAGCGGCTCGACGGTGCCG
This sequence comes from Mesorhizobium sp. M2A.F.Ca.ET.039.01.1.1, assembly GCF_003998035.1. NCBI lineage: Bacteria > Pseudomonadati > Pseudomonadota > Alphaproteobacteria > Hyphomicrobiales > Phyllobacteriaceae > Mesorhizobium > Mesorhizobium sp. M2A.F.Ca.ET.039.01.1.1. The sequence continues at coordinate 2,310 of NZ_RZRY01000106.1, forward strand.
GCATAGGATTTGTCGGAAAACTTGTCGACGGGTTCGCCCATGATGTCGAAGACATAGCTTTCCGTCTCCATCGGCAGGAAGCCGCCGGAGGCCAGCCAGCGCGACACGCGGTTCTCGCCGGCATTGTAGGCCGCGGCCGCGAGGCCGAGATTGCCATAGCCCGCCTTCATCTCGGCTAGATATTTCGCGGAAGCCGGAATGGCCTGCTCGATGTCGAAGGAATTGGCCAGGCCGCGCATCTTGGCGGTTCCCGGCATGAACTGCGCGATGCCTTCGGCGCCGACCGGGCTCACCGCGTTCGGATCGAAGCGGCTTTCCTTCCAGATCAGCCGGGCGAAGAAATCCTTGGGCAGCCCGTTCTGTTGGGCTTGGGCTTCGATCAGATCGCAGACTCGGTTGATCAGCCGTTTGCCGGCCGATTTCGACTGCGGCGGGTCGGCGGACGCGCCCGCCACCCAACTCAAGCTGCACAGCAAGGCCAGGGCCACCGTGAGGAAACGGTGCATAGGCCTACTCGGCCGCGGCTTTGCCGTGTCCGTAGCGCTGCTCGATATAGTCGCCGACCATCTTCTCGAAATCCTGCGCGATGGACGGACCGCGCAGCGTCGCCGCCTTCTTGCCGTCGATGAAGACAGGCGCCGTCGGCGTCTCGCCGGTGCCAGGCAAGGATATGCCGATGTCGGCATGCTTGGATTCGCCGGGACCATTGACGATGCAGCCCATCACCGCGACCTTGAGGTTCTCGACGCCCGGATATTTCTCGCGCCACACCGGCATGTTCTTGCGGATATCGGCCTGGATGCTCTGGGCGAGTTCCTGGAAGACGGTGGATGTCGTGCGGCCGCAGCCTGGGCAGGCGGCGACGATCGGCACGAACTGCCGGAAGCCCATGGTCTGCAGCAATTCCTGCGACACCTGCACCTCGCGCGTGCGGTCGCCGTTGGGCTCCGGCGTCAGCGAGATGCGGATCGTGTCGCCGATGCCCTGCTGCAGCAGGATTCCCATGGCGGCCGAAGAGGCGACGATGCCCTTGGTGCCCATGCCGGCCTCGGTGAGGCCGAGATGCAGCGCATGGTCGGAGCGTGTGGCAAGCTCGGTATAGACGGCGATCAGGTCCTGCACGCCGCTGACCTTGGCCGACAGGATGATCTTGTCGCGGCCAAGCCCGATCTCTTCCGCCATCTCGGCCGACAGGATGGCCGACTGGACGATCGCCTCGCGCGTGACTTCCTGCGCGGTGAGCGGCGAGCCCTGAGCCTGGTTCTGGTCCATCAGCCGGGTCAACAGCTCCTGGTCGAGCGAACCCCAGTTGACGCCGATGCGCACCGGCTTGTCATGTCTAATCGCCATTTCGACGATCGCCGCGAACTGGCGGTCCTTCTTGTCCTTGAAGCCGACATTGCCGGGATTGATGCGATATTTCGCCAGCGCCTCGGCGCAAGCCGGATGATCGGCCAAGAGCTTGTGGCCGATATAGTGGAAGTCGCCGACCAGCGGCACATCGATGCCGAGCCTGAGCAGCCTCTCGTGGATGCGCGGAACCGCCGCCGCGCTCTCGTCGCGGTCAACGGTGATGCGCACGATTTCCGACCCGGCACGATGCAGCGCCGCGACCTGGGCGACAGTCTGGTCGACATCGGCGGTGTCGGTGTTGGTCATCGACTGCACGACGACGGGCGCGCCGCCGCCGACCATCACGCCGCCGACCGAAACGCCGACCGACCTGCGCCGTGGGAAGGGAGAAGAGAAATATCCGGTCATGCCGGTCGCCTTCATCTGAAAGTTCCCGGCATGAGGTGGCGGAGCAAAGATGGCTTGTCAATGGCAAGCGCCAGGCGAGGTTGGCAAATCAGCAGCCGCCACGCGAAAAACGCCAGCTCTGCCGATCGCGGCATCCGCGACCGAACGTTCCATCGATTTCAGTTAAAAAACACCATGCCGGTGGCATTTCCTGCCACCGGACGTTTCACCGCGGCGGGTTGCGGCGATGGTGCCTGGAGGAGCTTCAGTGTGTCGTCGGGCTAGCCTTCAGCTTTTCAATCTCGTCCTTGATTGCCAGCTTGCGTCGCTTGAGATTCACGATTTCGAGGTCGTCCACCGAAGGATGGTTCATGGCGTCGGTGAGCTCGCGCTCGATATCACCGTGTTTCCGCTGCAACTCATCAAGATGGGATGCAAGAGACATGATTGGTTCTCCCTTTCATGGTTTCCTCGATTGCAGCCGTCGCAGGCACGTCCACCGCAGGTTGAGACTGTGACGGCACCGTGACAGTCTGCCACCAACCGATCTCGATGTCGAATGACACGTGGTAGCATTCCACGACAAAGTGAAATGTGATAAGGGCTGCGCGCCGGCCTCAGACGAAAAGTCACAAACCCAGCCGGTCCCGCCCAAACAGCCCGATTGGGCGATGCATACGCAGACGGTAGATAATGTCCGAACAGGAACAGGCTGAAATACGCCTCGAATATTCCCGGCTCAAACAAGAACACGCCGATTTCGACGCCGCCATCAACGCGATGATCGCCACGGGCTGCGACCCGCTTCAGATTCAGCGCATGAAAAAGAAGAAGCTGATCCTGAAAGACCGGCTGTCGGCGCTGGAAGACCGCATCATTCCCGACATCATCGCCTGAGCGGGCAGTTTCCCGCGCTCCACAGTCTACGAGATCGAAAGCCGGGCGGCGCGCTCGCGCAGCAACGCGACCAATTCGCCAGTCCGCGCTTCCGACGTGTCGATCGGCACCACAAGGCACATCGTTGCCTCGACCTTGCCAGGCGCCGAGAACACGGGCGCCGCCAGGCATTTGGTATAGGCGTCGACAAGGCCTGACGTGACGCAATAGCCGGTGACGCGCGCCCGAGCGATGTCATCGATGAAGTCATCGATCTCTATCTTGCGGCCGTCCGGCAGCACGAGATCGTCTTCCGTGACCATCGCCTCGATCCGGCTGCGATCAAGACCGGCCAGCAGCAACCGGCCCGAAGCAGTCCATGGCAGCGGAATCTGCAGGCCGGTGGCCGAGCTGATGCGGAACGGCCTCGTGCCCGGGCTTGAATGGATGATGGTGTAGCGACCGCTCTGCAGCATGCAGAGCTCGGACGTCTCCCCGGTCTCGCGCGACAGCGTATCGACCTCCTGGCGGCCGCGCCTCAGCAGGTCGTTGCCGCGCATATAGGCCATCCCGTAGAGATAGAGCTTCTTGCCGAAATAGACGCGATTGCCGTCGCCGGCCATTTCCAGGAGACCGGCTTCGACCAGCTCGCGCACCAGCGTGTAGGTGGTCGAGCGCGGCGCGTTGAGCCCCTTTGCCAGCTCGCCGATGCCGATCGCTCGCTGGTTGGCGTGCAGGAACTCCAGGATGTTCAGGACCCTGTTGAGACCTTTCTCGCGCGAGCCAGCTGGCCGCTCTTCGCCCGTGCCTTCGCTCGGCCACCCGGTCAGCATTTCACTCTCTTGCATTGTCGATTCCTGGTGCTAGTATCTGTCTTGTACAGGATACACACGTCTCTTGTAAGAGACAATCGCTGATTGCGGCGTGTATTTCTGCTGCATTGGGGAACACACCATCAAAGGAGGTCGCCGTGAACGACACATCCGGCAGACGTGATTTTCTGAAACTTGGAATGGCGGGGCTGGCCACCGCCGGCGCGCTTACCGCCATCAGCGCCGAGAAGGCAGCCGCGCAGGCCGCATCCGATAGCGTGCTGCGCACCGCGCTTGATCGTGGCAAACTGATCGTCGGCACCGGCAGCACCAATGCGCCATGGCATTTCGAGAACGACGCCGGTGAATTGGTCGGCATGGACATCACCATGGGCCGCATCCTCGCCAAGGGCCTCTTCGACGACCCGACCAAGGTCGAGTTCGTCACCCAGGACCCGGCGCAGCGCATCCCCAACGTGACGACCAACAAGGTCGACATCACCATCCAGTTCATGACCATGACCGCGCAGCGCTCGCAGCTGATCCATTTCTCGCGGCCCTACTATGTCGAGGGCGTGGCGCTGCTGACGCTGCCCGGCTCCGAAAACAAGACCTTCGACAAGCTCCTGGCGAATGGCGCCAACACCCGCATCTCGATCCTCCAGAATGTCGATGCCGAAAGCTCGGTGCATTTTGCCTTGCCGCAGGCTCAGGTGCTGCAGATCGACACCCAGGCGAACGTGCTGCAAGCGCTGGAATCCAAGCGAGCCGACGCCGCGGCCGTCGATCTGTCGACGGTGCGCTGGCTCGCCTCGCGCAACCCGGACAAATATTTTGACGCCGGCAAGAGCTGGTATTCGATGCTTTACGGCGCTGCCGTCCGGCAAGGCGACCTGGATTGGCTGACCTTCGTCAACCAGACCTTCACCATTGCCATGTTCGGCCACGAGACGGCGCTCTATGACGCCGCCTTCAAGGAATATTTCGGCCAGGAGCCGCCGCCGCGCCATCCAGGCTTCCCGGTCATCTGACCAAGCCTACGCCAAGCCGGCGGAGGAGCGCGACAGGCGCTCTTCCGCCTCCTCGACACGGGCCGTGCGGGTGACGAATCCTTGAGCAATTTCAGGAAAAGTGTGAAGCGGTTTTCCGTCCGAAATTGCGCCAAAACAAGAGATTGTTTGTCACCGCGAGCCATTGAGACGGATGCATGGGCTACACGCTCAATTTCAACCTGATCTGGCGGCATTTCGACAAGCTTTGGGGTGGCCTGCTGCTCAGCCTCGAACTCGCCGTGATCTCGATCGCCATCGGCATCGTCATCGGCCTGGTGCTGGGGGTCTGGTACGTCTCGGCCGGGCGCGTCGTGCGCACGATCATCGCGGCCTATGTCGAATTCATCCGCAACGTGCCATTGATCCTGCTCGTCTACCTCGTCTTTTACGGTGTGCCGACCGTCATAGACCTCGCTTACAGCGCGCCCACCTCTTTTGTCGTGACGCTGTCGGTCTATAGCGGCGCCTATCTGGTCGAAGTGTTCCGCTCCGGCCTGGAAGCCGTGCCGCGCGGCCAACTCGACGCCGGCAAGGCGATCGGCCTCACCCCATGGCAGCGCCTGATCCATGTGCGCCTGCCGACGATGCTGCGCATCACGCTGCCGGCGCTGTCCAACACCTTCATCTCGCTGTTCAAGGACACCTCGATCGCTTCGGTCATCTCCGTGCCCGAGCTGACCTATGGCGCCCAGTGGATCAACTTCAACACATTCCGCATCGTCGAGGTCTATCTGGTGACGACGGCGATGTATCTGGTGACCGGTTACGCCCTGCTGTTCGCGCTCAGGCTGGTCGAACGCCGTTTCAGGGCGGCGCGCTGAGATGCTGAGTCAGATCCTCTACGCCCTGCCGTTCCTCGCCGAGGGCTTCGCCTTGACCTTGTGGGTCTCGCTGCTGGTCGTGGTCCTGTCTTTGATCGCAGGGGTGCTGCTGGGTGTCGGCCTCGTCTATGGGCCGGCGCCGCTCCGTTGGTCGGTGCGCATTTTCTCGGACACCATCCGTGGCATCCCGATCCTGGTGCTGATGTTCTTCGTCTATTACGGCCTGCCCGCGGTCGGACTGCATCTGCAGTCCTTCTGGGCGGCGGTGCTGGCGCTCACGCTGTTCAAGACGGCGCAGGTCGTCGAATATGTGCGCGGCGCCGTGGCCTCGATACCGAAGGGCCAGTCAGAGGCGGCGATGGCGATCGGCCTGACCTTCCGGCAGCGCCTCACCTCGGTCATCTTCCCGCAGGCCTTCCGCCGCTTCCTGCCGCCCTGGATCAACGGCGTCACCGACGCCGTGAAGGGCAGCGCCCTGGTCTCGCTGCTCGGCATCACCGATCTGATGCAGGCCATCAACCAGGTCATCGGCCGCACCTATGAGGCGATGCCGCTCTACATCCTCGGCGCCCTGATCTATTTCGCCGTCAACTACGCGCTTTCCTACGCCAGCCGCAGGCTGGAACGGCGCTTCGCCTTCATCCGGGACTAACGCCATGGCCACCAGCTCCAACAACAGCCCAGCGCTTCTCGACATCGCCGAGGTCTCGAAATCCTTCGGCCCGGTCGCGGTGCTGCGCTCGGTCAGCCTGCAGGTGGCGAAGGGCGAGGTGGTCACCGTCATCGGCCCTTCCGGCAGCGGCAAGACCACGCTGCTGCGCTGCGTGAACTTCCTCGAGAGCTATGACTCGGGCTCGATCCGCATCGACGGCAAGGAAGTCGGATACCGTGATTCCGGGACGCGGCAGCGCCGCAGCGAACGCGATTTGGCCGCCATGCGCGCCGAAACCGGCATGGTGTTTCAGAGCTTCAACCTCTTCCCGCATCTGACCGCGGCCGGCAACATCATGCTCGGCCTCACCAAGGTGCGCGGCAAGAGCAATGCCGAAGCCCGCTCGATCGCCGAGCATTGGCTCGGCCGCGTCGGCCTCGCTCACAAGGCCGACAGCCTGCCGGCGGAGCTTTCAGGCGGCCAGCAGCAGCGGGTCGGGATTGCCCGCGCCGTCGCCATGGAGCCGAAGATTCTGCTGCTCGACGAGATCACCTCGGCGCTCGACCCCGAGCTCGTCGGCGAGGTGTTGGCCGTGGTGAAAAGCCTCGCCGAGGACGGCATGACCATGCTGATGGTGACGCATGAAATGGCCTTCGCCCGCGACGCCTCCAGCCGCATCGTCTTCATGGCCGATGGCGGCGTCTCGGCCGTTGGGCCGCCGAAGGAGGTTCTCGCCGCCGAGACCACCAATGAGCGGCTGCGCACCTTCCTGGCGCGTTTCCGCGCCTCGCATTTCTGAAAGCGGATGGCTTTCGCCATCCAAGGAGTACCATTCCATGTCGCCTTACGAACGGCTCGCTGAACTCGGCCTGACCCTGCCCGAGCCGCCGACACCCATCGCCAATTTCGTAACCCATGCCGAGAGCGGCCGTCTGATCTTCCTTTCGGGCCAGGGACCGCTGCGCGCTGACGGCACGCTGTGCACCGGCAAGGTCGGCGACAACGTCACCGTCGAGCAGGCCTATGAGCATGCCCGCCTCACGGGCCTCAACCTGCTTGCCGTCATGCATGCGGCGGCGGGCGACCTCAGCCGCATCGTGCGCGTGGTAAAACTGCTCGGCTTCGTCAACGCAACCCCGACCTTCAGCGACCACCCCAAAGTGGTCAACGGCTGCTCGGACCTTTTCGCCGATGTCTTCGACAAGATCGGCGGCCATGCCCGCTCGGCTATCGGCGTCGGCTCGTTGCCTGGCAACATCACCGTCGAGATCGAAGCGGTCGTCGAGATCACCGCCTGATTTTAGGAGTTCGCCCTCATGAAAACCTATTCCGACGCCGGCTCCAACACCACAATCCGCGAGCGCCTGGGCCTGAGACCCATCATCAACGTCTCCGGCACGATGACGGCATTGGGTGCTTCGATTATCGTACCCGAGGCGATCAGCGCCATGGCCGAGATGGCCTCGCAATGGGTGGAGATGGACGATCTGCAGCGCGCCGCGAGCGCAGTCGTCGCCCGACTCACCGGCGGCGAGGCCGGCTTCATCACCGCTTGTTGCGCCTCAGGCATCACCATGGCGATCGCCGGCGCGATGACCGGCACCAACCTTCTGGCGATCGAGCGGCTGCCGGACGACACCGAAGGGCTGAAGTCTGAAGTCGTCATCCAGCTCGGCCATATCGTCAATTACGGCGCGCCGATCGACCAGTCGATCCGGGTGGCCGGCGCCAAAGTCATTCCGGCGGGCACCGTCAGCGTCACCCAGGACTACCATCTGCGCGAGGCAATCAACGAGCGCACGGCGGCGGCCCTCTACGTCGTCGCCCACCACACCGTGCAATACGGCATGCTTTCGCTGGAGGAGTTTTGCGAGATCTGCCACGCCAAGGGCGTCCCGGTGATCGTCGACGCCGCCTCGGAATACGACCTTCGCAGCTTCCTGGCGCGCGGCGCCGACATCGTCGTCTACAGCGGCCACAAATTCCTTTCAGGGCCAACCAGCGGCATCGTCACCGGCCGCAAGGACCTGGTCCGCGCCGCCTATCTGCAGAACCGCGGCGTGGCGCGCGCCATGAAGGTCGGCAAGGAAAGCATCGCCGGCACCATGGCGGCGCTCGAGGCCTGGGAAAAGCGCGACCATGCCGGCATCCGCCGGCGCGAGGAGGCGGCGCTCAATCTGTGGAAGGACGCGCTGCAGGGCATTCCGGGTATCAATGCGCAGATCATTCCCGACCCGACCAACAACCCTCTCGATCGCCTGCAGGTCTATGTGCGCCCGGAGAGCCGCTTCACGGCTGCCGGACTTGCCTCCGCGCTCGCCGCCGGCTCGCCGCCGATCATCGTGCGCAACCACGAGGTCGAGCGAGGCCATTTCTTCCTCGACCCTTGCAATCTGCATCCTGGCGAGGCGGAGATCGTGGCCGAGCAACTGCGCGCCGTGCTGACGGCGAAGGACCGGCCGGCTGACGCGATGAAGGTCGCTCGCAAGGATTCGACCGGATCGTTGCGCTGGCCGGACTAGCTGGCTGCATCGCGACAATCCTTGCGGCTATCGGCGAATTCCGCTAAGGCGCGCCTTTGCCGCCGGGAGCGAACCTTGACCGATCAGCGTGCCGACGTCGCCATCATCATGGGCAGCCAGTCCGACTGGGCGACGATGCGCCAGGCGGCCGAAACCCTGGATGCGCTGGGCATTCCGCACAAAAGGCTGATCGTCTCCGCCCACCGCACCCCCGACCGCCTCTATGAGTTCGCCAAGGGGGCCAAGGCCGCCGGTTACAAGGTGATCATCGCCGGCGCCGGCGGCGCCGCGCATTTGCCCGGGATGACGGCGGCGATGACGCCGCTGCCCGTCTTCGGCGTCCCGGTCGAATCCAAGGCGCTGTCCGGCCAGGATTCGCTGCTCTCCATCGTGCAGATGCCGGCCGGCATCCCGGTCGGCACGCTGGCCATCGGCAAGGCGGGGGCGGCCAATGCCGCGCTGCTTGCCGCGGCGGTGCTGGCGCTTAACGACGACAAGCTCGCCGCCCGGCTCGATGCCTGGCGCGCGGCGCAGACCGCCAAGGTCGCCGCCGAACCGACGGACGCGCCGTGAGCCTGGCGCCCGGATCGACCATCGGCATCATCGGCGGCGGCCAGCTCGGCCGCATGCTGGCGATGGCTGCCGCCCGCCTTGGCTACCGCATCGTGGTCCTGGAGCCCCAGGCCGACTGCCCGGCGGCCCAGGTCGCCAACCGGCAGATCGTGGCCGCCTATGACGATCGGGCGGCGCTTGCCGACCTGGCCGCCGCCAGCGCCGTCGTCACCTACGAATTCGAGAATGTTCCGGTCGCCGCGGCGCGAACGCTGGCGGCAACGGTTCCCGTCTACCCGCCGGGCCGCGCGCTCGAAGTCGCGCAGGATCGCGTCACCGAGAAAAGCTTCCTGAATGACATCGGCATCCCGACGGCCGAGTTCTGTCCGGTCGACAATGACGACCATTTGACCGAAGCTTTGAGGAAATTCGACGGCAGCGGCGTGCTGAAAACCCGCCGCATGGGCTATGACGGCAAGGGCCAGCGCGTCTTCCGCAACATGGAAACAGGCGGCTTTGCAGGCACCTGCGAGGCGATGGGCAATGTGCCGCTGATCCTGGAATCGCTCGTCGCTTTCGAGCGTGAGATTTCGGTGATCGCCGCGCGCGGTCTCGACGGAGCGATCGCCGCTTACGATCCGGCCGAAAACGTCCATCGCGAAGGCATATTGCGCAGCTCGACCTTGCCGGCCGCCATCGGTCCGCAAACGGCAGCGGCCGCCAAGGATGCGGCCGCAAAAATCCTTTCCGCGCTCGACTATGTCGGCGTCATCGGCGTCGAGTTCTTCGTGCTTGCCGACGGCTCGCTGCTGGCCAACGAGCTGGCGCCGCGCGTGCACAATTCCGGCCACTGGACGGAGGCTGCCTGCGTCATCTCGCAGTTCGAGCAGCATATCCGCGCCGTCGCCGGCCTGCCGCTGGGCTCGCCCGCCCGGCATTCCGATTGCGTGCTGGAAAACCTGATCGGCGACGACATGCTGAAGGTACCGGCGCTGCTCGCCGAACCCGACCTGATGCTGCATCTCTACGGCAAGGCCGAGTCGCGCGCCGGCCGCAAGATGGGCCATTTCACGCGCCTCGTCAGGCCGAAATAACCCGCTATTGCATATCCTCGTCGCCGCCCGCGTCGGAGCCGGCGCAACTCGGATCGCTCAGCTTGCAGTTGGCGGAGGAGGTGAGCTGCTTTAAGCGCTCGTTGGTGAGCTTGGTCAGGCACTGCGACACCTCCATCGGATGGATGGAGCCGCCCTCGCTGTCGGCGGTCGAATAAGCGCATTCGGCGTCACGAAAGGCGATCCAGGCGCGCTGCGCCGTCTGCAGCAGCCTATTCGAGGCCTGATCGTTGCTGCTGACGATGTTCTTATAGGCGGCATTGAGCCTGGCATCGGCAGCCTGGTAGTCGGCATCGGCGCAGATGTTCAGCATCGACTGGCTGTCGTCGCTGCGGTCGCAGTCCTCGGCAAACGCTGCCGGGGCGGTCGCCAGGAGAACAAGACAGGCGGGCAGAAAAAGACCGCGCATGGGAATCTCCAGTCGCTTGGGTGTGGACACCATTCCAGTCGACCTCGAGTCGCGCAATGCCGTGGCCGGTAGGGATGGCGAATATTTGACGGATCGCGCCAATTGCCCTTGTTCGGACACCGTCACGTGGTTGACACGGACGAGACTCCTCGTTTATGAGCCTCGCCAAGTTCAAAGGCGCGCTTTTTTCGGGCGCGCCTTTAAAATTCGGCCCGGGACGGGCCCTGACCGAACAGGCAAGACCATGAAGATCAAGAATTCGCTCAAGGCGCTCAAGGCGCGTCACCGCGACAACCGGCTGGTTCGCCGCAAGGGACGCATCTACATCATCAACAAGACCGCTCCGCGCTACAAGGCGCGCCAGGGCTGACGCTTGCGCGCGGCTTAGTGCATGTCGCCCAAACGCGCCAAGCGGTTTTGGGGCAGCGACATGCGCAAAAAGCCTACGCCGCGCCCGTTTGTTGTTGATTGCCGGTTCGCCGGCTATCTCACGCTAAAATCATTTGGACGATCCGCCGTCCGGGATTAGATTCCGGCGATGCGGATTCGTTTTGCATTTTTCGCCGCCTATTTGCTTTCCGGCGCAGCTTTGCCTGCAGGAGCAGAAACGGTTCCGGGCGCGCTGCCTCCAGATGCCGCGACGCCCGCCGCGACACCGCCGCCGGCCGCTCCAACCAGGCAGGGCCGCCTCGACCAGCTCTTCACGGAGTTGAAGCGCGAGCGCAATGAAAAGGCGGCCGAGCGCATCGCCGGCCGCATCTGGAACGAATGGAACC
>NZ_RZRY01001070.1:0-1606 GCF_003998035.1 Mesorhizobium sp. M2A.F.Ca.ET.039.01.1.1
GCTTATTACTCGGCCAATCCGGATTTCATTTGGGTGAGCGACAACGCCCCCAACAGCAGGGCGCAGGATGCGGTGCGGGTGCTGGGCGAGGCGGCGAGCTACGGTTTGACGCCGGCCGACTACTCCGTCGACATTCCGGCGGCCGCGACTTCCGCCACGCCGGAAGAGCGGACCAGGGAACTGGTTCGGTTCGAGATGGCGCTGTCGGCGCGCGTGCTGCGCTACGCCCGTGATGCCCAGAGCGGCCGTGTCGATCCCAACCGGATGACCGGCTACTATGATTTCCCGGCCAAGCCGTTCGATTTGGAAGGGGCGCTGAAGACACTGGCGCATACCCAGGAGGTCCGCACCTATCTGGAGTCGCGGCATCCGCAGAATCCGGAATACCAGGCGCTGCGCGTCGAACTGGAAGCGCTCGAGGCCAGCGAGGAAAACGAGATCGTCGTCGATCCCAAGCTGTTGCTCAAGCCGGGTGAGAGCAGCCCGGAACTGCCCAAGTTGCTGACGCTGATTGCCCGCAATCTTGATGACGAGATGGGCGGCAACTATGGCGAGGTGCTCGCCCGCCTTGGCAAGAGCGTGGTTTACGACCCCGAGTTGGTGCCGGTGATCAAGGCGGTGCAGCAGCGGGAAGGCATGAAGGGCGACGGCGTCATCGGGCCGCGGACGGTGGCTTTGCTGGCCGGCGCTTCGAAGGCCGACAGGATCGAAAAGGTCAAGGTGGCGCTCGAGGAGCTGCGCTGGATGCCGTCCGATCTCGGCAGTCCGCGCGTCTTCATCAACCAGCCCTCCTTCACCGCCAGCTATATCGACAGTGGTGAGGAGAAGCTGAAGACCCGCGTCGTCATCGGCCGGGTTACCAACCAGACTGCCTTCTTCTACGATCACATCAAGCAGGTCGACTTCCATCCCTATTGGGGCGTGCCGCAGTCGATCATCGTCAACGAGATGCTGCCGAGGCTGCGCAGCGATCCCGGCTATCTCGATCGCGCCGGCTATGAGGTGACGGATTCGCGCGGCAGGCAGATCCCGTCGTCAGAGGTGGACTGGGGCGCCTATGGCTCTAAGATCCCATTCAGCGTGCGCCAGCAGCCGAGCGAGGCCAATGCGCTGGGCGAATTGAAGATACTCTTCCCCAACAAGCACGCCATCTACATGCATGACACGCCGCAGAAGTCCTTCTTCGCGCGCGACATGCGGGCGCTCAGCCATGGCTGCGTCCGGCTGCAGGATCCGCGCGGCATGGCCGCCGCAGTGCTTGGAACCTCTGTCGACGACATTGCCGAGAAGCTGAAGCACGGCCATTCGACCGAGAATGTCACGCGCGTCATTCCGGTCTATGTCGCCTATTTCACCGCCTGGCCTGATATGTCCGGCAAGGTCGAGTATTTCGACGACGTCTATGACCGTGATTCCAAGCTGATGCAGGCGCTGGACGCGACCGAAGCGGTGCGCACGCCGTCAAGCTGAGCGCTCTGACTTCAAGCAATTCCGGGCGGAAGGCTACGGCGATACCGCTCGGCCTGACCGCTTCACACTTTTCCTGGAATTGCTTTGATGAGCGGACGGCGGAAGCCGGCGTCGCGCCCGGCAATCAGCCAATAGA
>NZ_RZRY01001071.1:0-1603 GCF_003998035.1 Mesorhizobium sp. M2A.F.Ca.ET.039.01.1.1
GTACAAGCACAACGGCCATGTCCCGTTCCTCCCGGCATTCCAAACGCGCGAAGCGCCCCGAAATGCCAAGCGCATCATGCTCGATTTCCGGTTGAAATTCCAGAGCCGACTATCTGATTGGAAAAATGTTGCTTTTTACGCCCGGTTTTCGAGGCGCAAGGCGGCGGCTGCCAGATGGCCGGAACGCCATGCCAGCGCGATCGCTATTTCTCTGGATCATGCTCCAGCTTGCTCTAGCGGCACCATTTCTCCACGGCAATCGCAATTGCCTTCGTGCAATCAACGAGGTCGCGCACCGAAACGCGCTCATTGGGCTGATGCGCCTGCGCCGGGTCGCCGGGACCGAAATTGACGGTCGGCGTGCTGCCGAGGCCTGTCGGCAGGCCGATGTCGCTATGCGCGCCGAAGCCGCTCAGCGCCGGCGACAGATTGGCGTCCTTCACGGCCTCCTGGAAGACACTCACAAACGGACTGTCGGAGGGGATTTCGGCGCAGTCGGCATCAAGAATCCATTCGACCCGGGCAGGGTGCCGGCGCAGATAAGGGTCCGCCTGGCAGATATTGGCGATATGCTCTTCGATCTCGCGCTTGACGTTGCCGCCCAGCCTGAATTCGTCATGCTCGCTCGGCAGGTACTGCGCGTCGATGATGATCTCGCCGCGACCAGCCATGGAGGAGGGGTGCTCCCCGGCATTGATCTGGGTGACGATGATCTGGTTGGGCAGGTCCATCAGCGGATGGTTCTTCCTGGGGTCGAACATCCAGCGCCGGTTTAGGATATCAATGCCGTCGAGGATCTGCCGGCAGAGCTGAACCGCATCGACCGGGCCGCTCGAATACCAGGCGTTCGGCGTCAACTCCGCATGGCCGCCGATACCGTCGATGATGATCCTGCCCCACAATATGCCGTGGCAGAGCGGCGCGATCTTGTTTGCCGTCGGCTCGGTCATGATGCCGGCATCGGCGCTAAAGCCGCGATCGACCATGGCCAGCGACCCCATGCCGCCGATCTCCTCGTCGACGACGGTGGTGAAGACGATGTCTCCGGAAAGACTGACGCCGAGCCCCTTCAGGATTTCGACCGCCATCAGCATGCAGGCGACGCCGCCCTTCATGTCGACGGTGCCGCGCCCATGCAGGAAACCGTCCTTCAGCACGGGCTGGAACGGATCGGTTGCCCAGTGTCCGGCTGCGCCTGGCGGCACGACGTCGATATGACCGGTCAGCATGATAGAGCGGCCGCCGCCCGTGCCCTTCAGCACGCCGCCCAGATTGGGCCGGCCTTCAAAAGTCCTGCCCTTGTTGGCGCCGGCGCGTCCCTTGTATTTTTCATAGAGCGCCGGGCCGTCCGGGTCCCACAGATCGGTGGTGAAGCCGAGCGCCTCCAGGCGCTTCTGCAGATAGAGCTGGCAGTCGCGCTCGCCCGGGCCGGCCTCTTTCGGATTGGATTTCACGATCGAGGGGAAGGCGACGAGATCGCTCAGCGTCTCGACGATGCGATCGGCCGCTGCCTCGACGCGCGCGGCGATGGTCTCTTCCATGGAAGGCATTAGGATCTCCAACGTAGGGAAAGCCGGTCGGCAAGAAGGACGAACACCAGAAG
>NZ_RZRY01001072.1:0-1603 GCF_003998035.1 Mesorhizobium sp. M2A.F.Ca.ET.039.01.1.1
GTCCGGCCCTTCGCTGTCGCTCAGGGCTTTCGTCGCTCGGAAAGCCAAGCAATTGGCTTTCCGTCCGCTGCGCGGACCGCTCCTCAACCCCCTCAAGGGGGGAGATCAGCCGTCACGCCGGCTTTCGCCAATCTCCAACGTTGCAGGAAGGGCGAGGCGCCGAAGCTGCCAATCTCCCCCTTGAGGGGGAGATGTCCGGCAGGACAGAGAGGGGGGCGAAGGAACGCTACGCTGCGCACTTTCCACCGGCAAATGCCGAACCGCCCGCCCACAAGGGGGGAAGGCAAGGCTGGCGTTCCCTCGCCGCCGCGATAAGCTCCCTCGCAAATCAGGGAGGACCACCATGGACAAGGAAGTCATCGAAGTGCCGGTGATGTCGGCGAAGGTGCGCGCGCTCGGCCTGCCGTGCTCGACGGCGGTGCGGGCCAACGGCTTCGTGTTCATCTCGGCGACGCCGCCGGTCGACATGGTGACCGGCGAGATGGTGCGCGGCGACATCGAGACCCAGGCTGAGGCGTCGCTGAAGGCGCTCAAACACTGCCTGGAAGCGGCCGGCACCTCGCTGAACAAGGTGGTGATGGTGCGCATCTACGCCGTCAATTCCGGCTTCTACAACGCCATCAACCGGGTCTACGCGAGGTATTTTGCCACCAACCCACCGGCGCGGAGTTTCGTGCCGGTGGCTTCGTGGCCGATGGAATTCGACATCGAGATTGAGTGCGTGGCGGTGGCGTGAGGGCCTCTCTCTTCGAAAAGACGCTGATCCACGGCGCCTTCGCTTTATAGACAGGCAGCTGCATTTCGCCAACGAGACCGGCACCCAGCGTTATGTCAAACGGGTCGGGTCTAGAGCGAGTCGTGCGGAAACGCGTTTATCAATTGCGCAATTCGGCTACCTTTTCCTCCAGGTCAGCAAAGAGGGACGTTACCAGTTCGTTCGATCGGTCCTCTTGTAATATTTCTCGCGCATGCGGAATGTGATAGAAAATTGACGGAGGGCCTGATGCAGGTTTTCCGTGCCGTTCGGCAAGTAGATCGTTCTTCCTAAGGATATCAACTAAGGTCTGCCAGAATTCACTTTTTACTATCTTAATTAGATAGTCGTCACCGTCACTTCTTATCCAATGTTGCCTCAGCATAACTCGGCATGACTTCTGAAGAAGTCGGTATAATTCATGTTCTCTTAGTCCTTCCGAAACTAGAGTTTCCGAACTCTCATTATCTCTAGCTCGACCATGTGCGTTTATCCACTGAGTGGCCTCTGCTCCGGCCAAAAGCTCTTGCCGCCCTTCCACCTCCAGTTGTATCATTCCTGGATCAGGAAAAGTTGGCGACAACCGGGTTATTTCATTGGCGATCACTGTAGCTACTTCCACATTCTCAAACGTCACGTTTGAAATGTCGCACTCGCGTAGGTCGATCTGATTAAAGGAGGAATTTGATATTCTACAAAAATCCGACACACCCCTGATGACGCTATCATCGACATGTATATTTTCTATATCGGTGATGCCGACAGAGCCTGCAAATGGCAAACAGGTCAGTAGCAACGCGGCGATATTTCGATCAGATCGATCCAATTCTGACGGTACAGATATCATGG
>NZ_RZRY01001073.1:0-1602 GCF_003998035.1 Mesorhizobium sp. M2A.F.Ca.ET.039.01.1.1
CGCCTGGTAGATGGTGATGCCGGCATAGGGGCCGCTGGTGGGCGGCGAGAGGTTCACCTGCTCGTTGGCGTTGATGTAGAGCTGCGAGTTCTCCATCAGGAAGATCGTCACGCCCTGGCCGCTCAGGCTGCCATTGCCGCCCGGCTTTATGACGACGTTGCGCATGATGTAGGTGCCCGGATTGAGCGTGATCTTTCCCGACAGGGTCTTGTCGCAATAGGTGCCCGGCGAGAGCGTTATCGTCTTGCCGTTGGGCACCGGCAGGCAGAGCGTGTAGGCGGGCGGAACAACGTCGGCCAGCGGATCGAACGAGGCGTACTGGTTCTCATGCGGCGTGCCGCAGGAAAGCGTGGCGCTGGGCGGCGTCAACCCTTGCGTGGCGCCGACCGTCGAGACGCAAGCTGCGCTGACTACCGCCGAGCCGCCGCGGTTGACGGAGTCGGCGGCGTCCGAATTGGCCGCGATCACGCAGCCGGCCATCGCCACATTGGTCGAGCCCTGCAGGTTGACCGCGTTGTCGGCATGCTGGTTGAGCGCCAGCACGCAGGCCTGCGCGCCGGGCTTGATCTTGACCGAGGCGGTGCGCGTCGCCTGCCAGGCCGGCATGGCGCCGAGGAAGGCCGGCCGGCTGATGCTCGACGACGCCGAAATGAAATAAGCGCCCGGATCGCCGCTGGCGGAGGCTTGGAAGGCGGCGAGGCTGCCCGACAGCTCCTGCGCGTCGGCGGCGCTCATATTGGCCGCGAAGAAGGTCTGGCCCAGTTGCCGCAGGTCGCCCGCCGACATGCCCGGCTGGTATTTGGTGCCCATCGCAAGGCCGGCGGCGTCGAGGGAATTCTGCAGCTGGGCGGCGTCGTCGCTGGTGCCGATCAGGTCGATGGATGCTGCCAAACCAAGCATCAGCGGCACCATGGCAACCGCCGTTGCGACCGCGAAGTTGCCGCGCTTCGAAACCCAAAACCGTCCAAGCATGGCGCCCGCCCTCGTCGTATTTCACAGAGTGTTATGCGTGTGGTCTCTACGGGCGATTTCCAAAAAAGTTAAAATGCAGAAAGTGCTAAAATATTAGGTTTTACCGATGGTTACATCTTAAGTCCTAGGGCGGGTAGGCCTTAAGTCTGAGTATGCGCGGCGTAAGTTGGAGGCGGCGTCCCGCTGCGGTCCTACCGGCTCAACTCGACCGAAATAATTAGGCATTCGTTCATACGGCAATGATTGATGTGATGGCTGGGATAGCTTGGGCGCGCTCGGCCATGGCCTCTTCAGGTCGGTTCTTCAGACATCTTTTTTTCCGGCGCTTCATTCGACGCTTTTGCGAAGGCAAGGGCGGCAATGTCGCGACCATATTCGCTCTAACCCTGCCGGTCGTCGTCGGCGGGGCGGGGCTCGGCGTCGAGACCTCCTACTGGTATTATTCGAGCCTGAAGCTGCAGTCGACGGCGGATGCGGCGGCTTATGCCGGCGCAGTGGAAAAGTCCTGGGGCTCCAACACGGCTACCATCACCGCGGCCGCCACGACATCGGCGACTTCGAACGGGCTGGGCACAGGCACCATCACCGTGCACACGCCGCCGACATCCGGGGCATACACGGCCAAGAAGG
>NZ_RZRY01001074.1:0-1599 GCF_003998035.1 Mesorhizobium sp. M2A.F.Ca.ET.039.01.1.1
ACATACATACGTGCCACCAGGCCGAGCAGGCCGTCAATGCCTTCGCCGACGACCACGTTTTCGACGGCGACGCCGTGATGCGCGGCCGCCGCAACCTTCAGCTCGTAATTGTCGGGATCGCAATACATCCACTGGTCGCGCGCGACGCTCTCCATGCGCGCAATGACGCGCGGCGACGGGCCGAAACTGCTCTCATTGGCGCCGATGCGGGCGCGAAAAGGCCGCCCGCGCTCGCGCTCCTGCGCCTCCGGACCGACGAACGGCACCGTGGTGGGAAGCGCGCCGATGATCGGGGTGAGGGAAGGGCGACGAAGCATGGCATTGGCTCGCTTGAGAGGAGCTTCTAGCTAGCCTGTGCGACCGGCGGGCGCAAGTTGGCGGCCGCCCGGAGAGCCGATGCCATGCTTCGCAATGAATGTGGACGACGACGTATCGGCCCCCGTAGGGCTGGTAATACGTGCTGCCACAGTGCCACAGCACGGTACCGTTGATCGAAGTTTTCACGCACGCTGCCGGTAGTCTGGTCACATAGATGGTCGAACGGCGGATCGTACGGCGCGTGGTGCGCCTGGCAACCCCAGCTACGCTGCCTGGAGTGAGCGGGTGACCGACGCGGGCCTGCGCAGGGCTGACGAAAAGGGCGAAGGGTGTAACGGCATCGGCGATTCCCGCAAGCATCAATGCGAATGCTATCCCGGCAGTGCCGGTCGATCTCAAGCTCGATTTTTTCATTTGCATCCTCAAAGAACTCACAACTTGCCTGCGTTCAAATCCGTAGCCGATGAGGTCGCTCACCTGACGCAAACCCGGACCGCCGCCCCCGGAGGCAACATATTTTAGAGAATACTAATTATATAATCGGGCTTCTATTCGGATTGCGCAATTTCCGTCGAACTGCCTGCATGACGACTGGCGCCAATTCCGCGACCGAGTTTCACCCTCGTTGTCATCTTCTGGCACGTTGAAGTGTGTCCTTCGGGGACTCACCGAACAGCATGCGATAACTCGCAGCGAAACGGCCAAGATGGGTGATCCCCACCTCCATCGCGATCCTTGTGACGCTCAAGCCATCCGCTCCCCGCGCAGTGAGCAATCGCCTCGCTTCATTGAGGCGAACCGCCCTGATGAATTCCAGCGGGCTGAGAGCAAAGGCGGCGCGAAAGGCATACTCCAATTGTCGTCGGCTGATGCCGATTTCCTTGCACAACCGGATGATGGGGATGTCTTCGCGGATGTGCGCGCGAATAAAATCCTCGGCCGCCCATGCCTGTCGGAGGTGGCGACTGGAGGACCGATCTGTTTCGACGTTGCCACGGGCGCCAGCGAACGCGTTGGCTATGCCCCCCAAATATTCCGCCAACGCGATCGGAGTATGCTCCGGCAAGGCTGAATCGCTTGCGGCTTCCCCGAAGCGGTATGCCATCGCCTCCATCTGGCTGCGGAACATTTGCGCATCGCTGGCGGTGAGCCGAACGGCATTTGGATGGTCGGCCGCCCGATCCAAGATCGTGCCGGCGGAAAGTGCCTGGATTTCCACCCAGATCGACGTCGGAACAACGGCGCCCGTGTAGCGAAGGCCGGGCTTGACCGTCGCTGCGA
>NZ_RZRY01001075.1:0-1599 GCF_003998035.1 Mesorhizobium sp. M2A.F.Ca.ET.039.01.1.1
CTCTATTACCGCAAGGATCTGCTCGACAAATATGGCGCCAAGGTGCCGACCACCTGGCAGCAATTGCAGGACACCGCGAAGCTCGTCATGGACAGGGAGCGGGCGGCCGGCAACAAGGACATCTGGGGATACGTCTTCCAGGGCAATGCCTATGAGGGGCTGACCTGCAACGCGCTCGAATGGATGATGTCGAATGGCGGTGGCGGCATCATCGAGCCGGACGGCGAAATCTCCATCAACAATCCAAAGGCAGCCGCGGCGCTCGACAGGGCCAAGGGCTGGATCGGCACGATCGCGCCGCCGGGCGCGCTCGGCTATCAGGAGGAGGAAGCGCGCGGCGTCTGGCAGATCGGCAATGCGGTTTTCATGCGCAATTGGCCCTATGCCTATGCGCTCGGCAACAGCGAGAATTCGCCGATCAGGGGCAAGTTCGACGTGGCGCCGCTGCCGGCCGGCGAAGGCGGGCATCCGGTCGCGACATTGGGCGGCTGGAACCTTGCCGTCTCCAAATATTCGAAACATCCAAATGCCGCGATCGACCTGGTCAAGTTCATCGCCTCGCCCGAGATGCAGAAATACCGGACGCTCAAGACGGCCAACCTGCCGACCATCGCGGCGCTCTATGACGACCCCGACATTGCCAGGCAGCAGCCGATCGTGCCGCGCTGGAAAGAGATATTCCTCAACGCGCAGCCCAGGCCCTCGGCAACCGTCAGGATCAAATACAACGAGGCGTCCAGCCAGTTCTGGACCGCGGTGCACAACACGATCTCCGGGAACGGCACTGCCGCCGACAATCTCGCCGATCTCGAAGCGCGGCTGACCAGGCTGAAGGGCAAGGGCTGGTGAGCGCGGCCGGGCCATCGCCGCTGGCGCGCCGGCGCGTTCGCACGGCCTGGCTCTTCCTGGCGCCGATGCTTTTCGTGCTCGCCGTCGTCGCTGGCTGGCCGTTCCTGCGCACGGTCTATTACAGCTTCACCGATGCTTCGCTCGCCGATCTCGACGCGCGGCAATGGGTGGGCTTCGACAATTATTTCTCGGTGCTCACCCTGCCGAGCGGCCGGGTGCTCTATGACGGGCTGCTGGTCGATCCGGTCTGGTGGCGGGCGGTGTGGAACACGGTGCGCTTTGCAATTATCTCGGTGGCCTGCGAGACGGTGCTCGGCATGGTCGTGGCGCTGGCGCTCAACGCAGACTTCCCGGGACGCGGCATCGTGCGGGCGGCGATCCTCGTCCCCTGGGCGATCCCGACCATCGTCTCGGCCAAGATGTGGCAGTGGATGCTCAACGACCAGTTCGGCATCATCAATGTCGTTCTGCTCAATCTCGGCCTGATCGATAGCAAGATCGCCTGGACAGCGAGCGCCGACACCGCGATGGTCGCGGTGCTGATCGTCGATATCTGGAAGTCGACGCCGTTCATGGCGCTGCTCATCCTGGCGGCGCTGCAGATGCTGCCGCGCGAGATCCTCGAAGTGGCGAAGCTCGACGGCGCCAGCCCATGGCAGATCTTCTGGCGCGTGACGCTGCCGCTGATCCGCCCGGCGGTGATGGTGGCGGTGATTTTTCGCGCCCTCGATGCGCTGCGAATCTTCGACC
>NZ_RZRY01001076.1:0-1597 GCF_003998035.1 Mesorhizobium sp. M2A.F.Ca.ET.039.01.1.1
CCCTGGTGCTCTACGCCTTCCTGCTCGACCGCGCCGGCTCGCCCGGCTGGATCGCAGCACTTCTCTTCACCATCGCCTGCGGCATGCGGCTCGCCCGCTTCAACGTGCTGGCCGACGACACCGACCAGCCTGCATGGCAGACCGAATATTTCGTCGGCGTGCCGGCCCCGGCGGGCGCGGTGCTGGTCATGCTGCCGCTCTATCTCTATTTCCTGCGGCTCGGGCTGGAGCCGTCCCGCCCTGCCGCCTTCATCGCCACGGGCTTCACCGTACTCATCGCTTTCCTTCTGGTCAGCCGCCTGCCGGTCTATTCGGGCAAGAGCGTCAAGGTGCCCGGCG
This sequence comes from Mesorhizobium sp. M2A.F.Ca.ET.039.01.1.1, assembly GCF_003998035.1. Classification (NCBI taxonomy): domain Bacteria; kingdom Pseudomonadati; phylum Pseudomonadota; class Alphaproteobacteria; order Hyphomicrobiales; family Phyllobacteriaceae; genus Mesorhizobium; species Mesorhizobium sp. M2A.F.Ca.ET.039.01.1.1. Next base: position 340 of record NZ_RZRY01001076.1, read on the forward strand.
ACAGGGTGCTGCCGGTCATCCTCGGCGTGGTGCTCTACATCCTCTTGCTGATGACCTATCCCTGGTACACGCTGACCGCCTCGGTCGCGGGATATCTGCTCTTCCTGCCGTTCTCGGTGCGCGCCTATTCTAAGCGGGCCATGCGCGAAGGCGAGAAGGTGCCGCCTTCGGATATCGGGTAACGCGGCGCGCTAAGCCGCCACACCCAGTCCCAACCGATCAATCGCCAGCTTTCGCGCCGAGACGTAATCCGTCTTGCCCGAGCCCAGCACCGGGATCTCTTCCACCTTGAGGATGTCGTTGGGCACCATCAGTTCCGCAGCACCCGCCTTCTTGCCGAACTGGCGCAGTTCCTCGGCATTGGCGTCGTCGGCGGTGGTGACCAGCACGATACGCTCGCCGCGCCTTTTGTCGGGCACCGCCACCGCCGCGTGGCGCTCTTCCGGCCACAGTGACTGCACCAGCATCTCGACGGCGCCCAGCGACACCATCTCGCCGGCGATCTTGGCGAAGCGCTTTGCCCGGCCGCGGATGGTGATGAAGCCCTCGCGGTCGATCGAGACGATGTCGCCCGTGTCGTGCTAGCCTTCCAGCGGCTGCAATTCGCCGGGGCGGTCGGCGCTCATGTAGCCCATCATCATATTCGGCCCGTCGAGCCACAGCCGGCCGCCCTCGGTGATGCCTTCGACAGGCTCCAGCTTCATGCGGATGGCCGGCAGCGGCCTGCCGACCGTGCCGTCCCGGCTGTGGATGGCGGTATTCACCGCCACCACCGGCGCCGCCTCGGTCAGGCCGAAGCCTTCGACGATCGAGGCCTGGAAGCGGTCGCGATAGGTGCGCCGCGTCTCCGGCTTCACCGCCTCGGCGCCGGCCACGACGAAGCGCAGGCTGGAGAAGTCGCCGTCCTTGGCGGTGCGCGCATAATTGGCGAGGAACGTGTCGGTTCCGAACATCACGGTCGGCTTCACCTTGCGGGCGATCTCGGGGATGATCTTGTAGTGCAGCGGCGAGGGGTAGAGGAACAGCTTTACGCCCAGCACCAGCGGCAGGATGGTGCCGCCGGTGAGCCCGAAGGAATGGAACGCCGGCAGCACATTGAGCAAGGTGTCGGCCGGCGAGACGGAGACGCGCGCCTCGGCCTGCATGACATTGGCAAGCAGGTTGCGGTTCGACAGCACCACCGCCTTCGGCGTGCCTTCCGAGCCGGAGGTGAACAGGATGACGGCGGGCTTCGAGGCTTGCTGCCGCTGCAGCGGTA
>NZ_RZRY01001077.1:0-1595 GCF_003998035.1 Mesorhizobium sp. M2A.F.Ca.ET.039.01.1.1
CCCTTGCCGTTGGGCTTAAGCTGCCCTTGATCTGGGCCAGCGTGTGGGCCGCGGCCGGCCTCGTCGCGCTGGTGGCAGGGCTGCTGTGGGGCGCGCGGCTCGGCGTCCAGTTCTCGCTCTCGCTGGTGGTGCTCAAGGCGCTTCCGGTGCTGGTGCTGGGCGGCTTCGATTCCATCCTCGGCGCCATTGTCGGCGGGCTCCTGATCGGCGCCAGCGAAAAGCTCGCCGAGGTCTATATCGGCGACTATTTCGGCGGCGGCATCGAAAGCTGGTTCGCCTATGTCGTGGCGCTCGTTTTCCTCCTGATCCGTCCGTCCGGCCTGTTCGGCCAGAAGCTTGTCGAAAGGGTCTGAGCATGAGCGCGATTGCAACCGAATTGTCGGCGGCCGAATTGACCAAGGGCGCGGGCCTGCCGAAATGGCTGGCGCCGCTCCTCATCATCGCGATCGCCTATATCGTCGTGCCGCTGACCGGCGGCTCGTATCTGTTCGAGGCGATCCTGCTGCCCTTCCTGGCGCTCAGCCTGGCGGGCGTGGGGCTCAACATCCTCACCGGCTATGCCGGCCAGGTATCGCTCGGCAGTGCCGCGTTCATGGCGGCGGGCGCCTTCGCCGCCTATAATTTCAACCTGCGCGTCCAAGGCCTGCCTCTCGTCGCCAGCATCATTCTCTCGGGCCTTGTCGCCGCAGCCATTGGCATCGTCTTCGGCCTGCCCAGCCTACGGCTGCGTGGTTTCTACCTGGCGGTCTCGACGCTTGCCGCGCAGTTCTTCGTGCAGTGGGCGCTGACCAAGTTCTCCTGGTTCTCCAACGACTCGGCGTCCGGCGTCATCGACGCGCCGAAGCTTTTCATCGCCGGCCTCGCGTTCGACGGCGCGGTCGGCCGCTATCTGTTCGCGCTTACCGTCGTCGTTGTCCTGACCTTCCTCGCCCACCGGCTGGTTTCGTCGCAGACCGGGCGCAACTTCATCGCCATCCGCGACAACGAGACGGCGGCGCGCATCATCGGTATCCCCGTGCTGAAGACCAAGCTGCTCGCCTTCGCCATCTCGTCCTTCATCATCGGTGTTGCCGGCGTCATCTGGGCGTTCGCCTATCTGAGGACCGTCGAGCCGGCAGGCTTCGATCTCGACCGCTCATTCCAGATACTGTTCATCATCATCATTGGCGGGCTCGCTTCAATCCGCGGCGCATTCCTGGGAGCCGCGCTCATCGTCGTCTTTCCGCTCGCTCTGTCGCGCCTCGGCAATTTCCTGCTCGGCGACGTGTTCGATTCCGGCGTGCTCGACATGAGTCAGCGGATCGTGCTCGGCGCGCTCATCATCCTCTTTCTGATCCTGGAACCGGATGGGCTGGTCGCCCTGTGGGACAGGGTCCGAAGACGGCTCTCGCTCGCCTGGCAATCGAGCTGAGACCATTGGCAGCCCTGCGCTTCAACACTGCAAGCATTCAGAGAATGAACCGGGGCCAAACCAAGCCTCATACTGGAGAACTTCGAACCATGACCTTCCTCAGCACAGTCAAGGCGGTCGCCATCTCGGCGGCGCTGGCCGTGTCGGTGGCCTTGCCGGCGGCCCACGCGGACGAGCAATATTT
>NZ_RZRY01001078.1:0-1591 GCF_003998035.1 Mesorhizobium sp. M2A.F.Ca.ET.039.01.1.1
TCGTTCGCCTGTGCGTTGCCGGCCGCGAGCACCAGCCCGACCGTGCAGCCCTCATGCTTTTTCGGCTGGGCGACCTTGGCGACGACCAGAACCTCGATCGGCTTGCCGTCACTGTCGGGGTTGGACACCGAGTGGGAGTGAATGGCGGCAAAGGGAACAGCAACGCCGTCGGTGGTCTCGATGCGCCACTCGACCCTGGGTCCCCGAGGAGTTGAAGGCCGAAAAACTCTCGTAGACGGCCATGTCGTCGGTGGCAAAGCCATAGTACACGGATTCTCGGTCATCGCCGAGGTCAATCAGCACCGGATAGCCGCGATAGCCTGAGCAGACGAGGCTCTCCCAGTCGCCCTCCTCCGAGATGACCGGCACGCAGTCTCCGGATCGAGGCCGGATAGGCGCTCGAAATTTCGCCGGCGTGCGCGGCCCGGCAGGCGGCGGCCAGGGCAAGCGGAATCAGAAGGGAACGCATGCGGACGCCTCAGTTCGGGTTTTCCAAGCTTCTATCGATGGCTGAGCCATATATCGATGCGGTAACGGTCCGGGTCCCCGGCCGGCAGCTTGCCGTCCGCGCGCGTTCCTATCCCCAATGGGCGCAGGAGCGGGCTCATTTCCTTGAGGGCCGCCGCTATCCTCCACCCGTCCGCGTCTGGCGCGGCATAGCCGATGGCCTTGGGCACGCTTGCGCACTGCGGCGTGGTGTCCCGGTCGAACCTCTCGATCTGGCCCGGGATGAGCCGCAGCGGCTCGAATACGAAATCGTTGACCGACCTGCGCAGCGACGTCGCGTCCACGGATGCTCCAGCGCATACGTTGATATAGACCCACGCTATGGGCCTCGGGTCGCCGGGAATGGTCCGGTAGCTCACCCTGCGGCCGCTGGCCTCCGGCGCATCGGGCAAGGCGGGTTCGGCCTGGGGGGCCACGGCCACCGGCCGCGCGGGAGGGTTCGAGGGCGGACGGTAGCCGGGAACCAGGTTTCGTGTTCCTGCCGTGGACGCCGGGCTGTCGTAGGCAGAGTCCACGCTGGCGAAGAGCCGGCACATCGCACCGGACCAGTCGAAGCCGAAGCATCCCGAACGCGAGGAACAGAGCAAGCGGCATTCCTGCAAAGTGACCGCGGGCTGCGCGGAGACCGTTCCCTTCAAGCCTGTCCCGGGATAGTCGAAGAGCTCCGTGGTTGACTGCCCGTTCGCGGAGGGAACCGCGGCCGACAGGAACGCGGCGAAGGTCCCGGCCAAGAGACAGGCGCTTCCGCGAAAAACAGGATAGCCGGACAAGTTTCCCCCCTCGATGCGTTTCGTTCCCCTTGACCCCGCGGCGGCTTCATTGAGCCGACGTGCCTGGCCAATATCCGTCTATTCGGATCGAAGCTAGCGGAGATGAGCAGGCCCGAAACGCCCTGGCAAGGCGTCAAGGGGCGGGCTTACCCTCGTAGGCACTATTTTGGCCCCGGCCGCATCCCCCAAATGGGGCATGCGGGAACGCCAGATCTGGACGATCATTGCGCTGGCTCGCGGCAACAGGCGACAGACATCGCCATCGTCAGGTTAAGCATGGCAGTCGAATCCATTAAGCGCTTGTTGACTCAGAC
>NZ_RZRY01001079.1:0-1586 GCF_003998035.1 Mesorhizobium sp. M2A.F.Ca.ET.039.01.1.1
GTGGACGCGCTGATGGAGCTTTGCGAACGTTGTGGCATCCGCGAAATAGAGGTCCGCTGCCGGGAGCTCGTCGAAACCGCAGCCCGTAACGGGCGTCAAGGATGGGAGGAGCTTGTCCACCGCTTGCAACGAATCAGGCATGGACAGGTCCTGCGTGGTCACGGGAATGAAGTCGATCCAAATGATATCACTGAGCTGAAGGCAGTGCTCACCTGGCTGACCGACAACCAGGCGCGCCTCGTGCTGGGGCGGTTGGACGATGATCGCCTCGGCAAATTCTTGTCAGCGTGGGCGTCGCCTTTCATTCGCTTCGACTACAGAGACCGATGGAGCTACATGCCGTTTGAACGTGCATCGCCGGGACAGCAAGCCTCGGCGCTGCTCACGCTGCTCCTGCACCAGGAAGCAGGAACGCTCATAATCGACCAGCCAGAAGATGACCTCGATAACCGAGTGATCATGGCAATCGCCAAGCTGCTGCAGACCACCAAACGCAAGCGTCAACTAATCTTCGCCACCCACAACCCGAATTTCGTCGTAAATGGCGACGCCGACAAAGTTGTGGCTCTAGTGCCGAGTGTCGAGCCGAACGCCACGGAGGCTGTAAGAGCAGCTCAAATTGCGATTGAAGAGGATGGGGCGATTGAAACTCCCGCAGTCAGGGAAGCCATAACCGAAACAATGGAAGGCGGAATGCGAGCTTTCGAATTGCGGGGAAGGAAGTACGCCGTCGTGTGAGGCGACAGGACCGCCGTTCTTGGTAATCGGCGCAGTGTCGGAACGGAGCATGAGCCGCTATGCTGGTGTGCTCCGCCAATCCCATGCTTGTCCACTGTCCCGGGACTGAGGACAAAGCTTAAGGACTACGGTTGCGCTGCTGTACCGCCCGCTCAATCCGCTTCACGGGCGTGATCGTTGACAGGGGGCTGCGCAGTGCTTAGTGTCCTCTGTCCGAGGACAGAGGACGGCGGTCATGATGAAGAGCCAGGATGTTGTCGTCCTGTTCAAGCTGGCGAGCTTGGAGGACGACGCAAAGGATATCGGTCATGAATCTCCACCGGCCGGGCTAGCCGCGGGCGAGGATCCCTATTCCGTGCGCGCTCTCGAAGCAGCACTCGGAATCAGCAAGACCGAGATCAGCGCTTCGCTCAAGCGCAGCATCGTGTCGGGCCTCGCGATCAAGGACAGGAAGACAGGTCGGACCAAACCGAGCCGGCGCCATCTGCGCGAGTTCATCGTCCACGGTCTGAAATTCGTCTTTCCGGCGAAACCCGGCGCCATGCAGCGTGGGTTGCCGACGGCGTTCGCCGCCCCCGTGCTGCGTGAATCCCTGCACAGCGCCGGCAATCTCATCTGCGTCTGGCCGTACGCGCACGCAAAAGACATGGGTCAATCGGTCGATCCGCTCTTCAAAAGCGTGCCGGAGGCCTGCGAGAAAGATAAGCGGCTCTATGCCTATCTCGCCCTCATCGACGCGATCCGCATCGGTAATCAGCGCGAAAGCAAGCACGCCGCCGACCTGCTCGCACAGAGGCTGGAATGACAGTCCAAGGTCAGTTGAAAGCGATGCTGAAGACCGTCGCCGA
>NZ_RZRY01000107.1:0-13593 GCF_003998035.1 Mesorhizobium sp. M2A.F.Ca.ET.039.01.1.1
TAAAGCGCATGCCCCGTTCCCTTTCTGAGTCTCGACAACCACAAGGTAGACGGAAAATCCCCGTCTTACGGGGCATGCACATGCGGCATTTCGATTCACCCGAACCTTTCCCCGGACAGCCCTGCACGAAAGTGGGGAGAGGTGGCCCGGCGCAGCCGGGACGGAGAGGGGCCTCTCGACCGCCGAAATTTGCTTTGGAAACCTCGGCAGACCGGATTCATCGGCACTTCGCCGGAAAGAGCCGCTGCTTCACGGCCGGCGTCCCTCTCTCCGTCCCGGCTTCGCCGGGCCACCTCTCCCCCGCGTTGCGGGGGCGAGGAAGCAGGCTCAAGCCACTAGATCCGGCACCGGCCCGAAATACCGCGACTGCGGTCTGATCAGCCGTCCGGTAGCCTGCTGCTCGCGGGCATGCGCGATCCAGCCGGCGACGCGGCCGGCGGCGAAGACGTTGGAGAATGCCTCTTTCGGGAAGCCGACCGCTTCGAGCAGAAGCGCGGTGTAGAATTCGACATTAGTCTGGATCGAGCGCTGCGGCTTGGCGATCCTGAGCACTTCGAGCGCGGCCTGTTCCACCGTCTCGGCGAAGGCCAGCCGGCTGCCCATCTTCTTGCTGCTTGCTTCGTTGCGGGAACCAAGCTGCCGCACCACCGCCTTCAGCGCGTCGGCGCGCGGATCGCGCACGCGGTAGATACGGTGGCCGAAGCCCATGATGCGCTCGCCATGCGCGATCTCGGCGCTGAGCCAGCCGGTCGCATCGCCGCTGGCCTCGATGGCGTCCAGCATCTCGATCACCGGCCCCGGCGCGCCGCCATGCAGCGGGCCCTTCAGCGCGCCGAGCCCGGCCAGGATCGCCGAGGTCAGCCCGGCCTGTGTCGACGCCACCACGCGGGTCGCGAAGGTCGAGGCGTTGAGCCCGTGGTCGCAGACCGTCACCAGATAGCTGTCGAGCGCCTTGGCAAGCGCCGGCGAGGCGGCGCCGGCGAGCATCCGCAGCATATCGCCGGCATGATCGGCTTTTGCGTCGGGAGCGATCGGAGTCTCGCCCCGGCCACGGCGCAGCAGGGCCGGCGTCAGCACCGCCGGCGCCGCGATCAAGCGCAGCGCGTCGGCAAGTCCGTCGCCGTCCGGCAGGACGGCCATGCCCGCTCGCATGCCGCTGTAGATGTCGAGCGGCGCGAACTGCGCAAGCAACGGCTTCACACGATCGAATACCTCCACCCGCGCCTTGCCGATCGCCTTCTCCAGTTCGGCGTCGCCGGGGAGATCGTCGAAGAAGCCGTCGAACAGCAGCCGCACCACCTGCGCGTAGCGCCAGCGGCCGGCGAGTTCCGCAAGCGAATGGCCGCGGATGGTGAGGTGCCCGCCCACACCGTCGACATCGGAAAGCACCGTGTCGGCCGCCACAACATCATCGAGCCCATTCGCCATGATCGTCTCCTTGACCTTTTGCGCTTTGCAATTAATGCTGCGCAATCAATGCATCAATCTTGATCAAGATAATCAATGTAGGGCGGCAAATGACGGAGTGGCTGACGCGGGAGCAAGCGCTGGAGCGGCTGAATGTCCGGCCGCAGACGCTCTATGCCTATGTCAGCCGCGGCCGCATCGGCATGAAGCCGGACGAGGCCGATCCGCGCCGCAGCCAGTACCGCGCCGACGACATCGCAGCACTTGCCACGCGACGCGATCGCGGCAGGAGTCCGCAAGCGATTGCCGAAAGCGCCATCGCCTGGGGCGAGCCGGCCATCGCCACCTCGATCTCGACTGTGCTGCATGGCCGCCTCATCTATCGCGGCAAGGACGCGGTGGAGTTCTCGGCGACGGCGACGCTCGAGGAGACCGCCGGACTGCTGTGGGCCTCCGGCCGTCCGGTGTCGTTTGCCTCGCTGACCCCTTCGGCCGCAGGGCAAAGCGGCACGCCGACCGCTTTCGCCAGGCTGTCGGCGCTTGCGGCCGAAGGCTGGCCCTCGCTCGGCCGCAGGCCGGCCATGCTGCAGCAGGACGGCGCCGCCGCGACCAGCGCGCTGGCGACGGCGCTCGGCGCAACGCCGGGCTCCGAACCCGTGCATGCAAGGCTGGCGCAGGGCTGGTCGGTGGAAGACGATGGCGCCGACCTTATCCGCAAGGCGTTGGTGCTGCTGGCCGATCACGAGCTCAACGCCTCGACCTTCGCCGCCCGCGTCGCGGCCTCCACCGGCGCGCCGATCGCCGCCTGCCTGCTCGCCGGTCTCGCGACGCTTATCGGCCCGCGTCACGGTGGCGCGGGTGCCGCGGCGATCGCGCTGGTCGAGGATGCGGAGCGGCTGGGCGCGGACGAAGCGATCGCCCGCTGGCTGGCGCATGACCGACCGCTGCCCGGCTTCGGCCATCCGCTCTATCCGGAAGGCGACCCGCGCGCCGAGGGCGTCTTCTCCGGCCTCGAGATCGACGAAGGGCTGTCGCGCCTTCGCAAGGCGGTCCTTGCCGCGACCGGCCTGCACCCCAACATCGATTTCGCCCTGGCTGCTATAACGCGCAGCCTGCGCCTGCCGGCCGACGCGCCGTTCCGCCTGTTCGCGCTCGGCCGCAGCGTCGGCTGGACGGCGCATGCCATCGAGCAGGTGACCAGCAACAGGCTGATCCGGCCCCGCGCCCGCTATGACGGGCCTATCGGCGCGGGATAATAGCCTTGCAGATTAGCGAAACGCGTTTGAGGTCGTCATTCTAGGGCGGAGCAAGGAGCGAAGCGACGCGCGCAGACCCTAGAATCCATTCCGTGACGCTAAGGCGTTGCGGCGATTAAAGAATTCTGCGCCGCTGCACCCTACGGCATCGGTCACGGAATGGATCCTTGGGTCAAGCCCGAGGATGACGAAGGGATAGGCCTTTGCGCCAATCTCCAGCTCGCGATCGCCGCCAAACCGCGACGCGCTCGTTAGGACATCGTGTCGAGCTTGCGCTGCATCGCCGCGATCTGCGCCTTCAATTCCTGCAGATCGTCGGACTTCTCTTCCTTCTTCGGCGGCTCGGCCGGGGCCGCGGCATTGCTGCCGGCGGGCGGGAACGGCGTGAACATGCGCATGGCGTTCTGGAACATCTCGACATTGCGGCGCGTCTGTTCCTCGAGCGCCTTGATCGGCGTCTTCATCATGTCCATCGGCGTCTTGCCGAAGGCGCCCTTCATCTGCTCGCGAAACCGCTCCTGCTCCTTGGAGAAGGCGATCATCGACTGCTCGAGGAAGCTCGGCACGATCATCTGCATCTGATCGCCGTAGAAGGAGATGAGCTGGCGCAGGAACGGGATCGGCAGCATGTTCTGCCCGTCCTTGTTCTCCAGCTCGAAAATGATCTGCGTCAGCACCGGATGCGTGATGTCGTCGCCGGTCTTGGCGTCCTGGACGGTGAACTCCTCGCCCTTCTTGACCATTTCGGCCAGGTCTTCGAGCGTCACATAGGTGCTGGTGCCGGTGTTGTAGAGCCGGCGATTGGCATACTTCTTGATGACGATCGGGTCGTCTTTTGCGGCCATCCGGATCCTCCCCAGGACACCGGCACCTCTAGGAGTAAGCGGCCGGTAACGATTGCGCCTTCTGTTAAGGATACGCGCAAAAGCGTCACAATTCCAAGTGGTTTGTGCACTGCGGCATCAATTAATGCTGCACAGCCATTGCAAAATCCGCCGCGCGGCCAACGTCACGTTACCGCGACTGGCGTGCGCTCTGCTTGCCGCGCATGGAGGCCATGCCCATTTCCGGTTTGACTCAGATCATTGAACGGGCAAGAAAAGTCTTCAACGATAGCCTAAAATACGACACCTCGAAGTCTGGAGAAGAAAATGGCCGCTTCCAATTCAATCGTCGTCGCCAGCGCCGCCCGCACAGCGGTCGGCTCCTTCAACGGCAGCTTCGCCGCCACGCCGGCGCATGAGCTAGGCGCCGTGGTCATCAAGGAACTGCTCGCCCGCGCGAGCGTCGAAGCCGCGGAGGTCGACGAGGTCATCCTCGGCCAGGTGCTGACCGCCGCTCAAGGACAGAACCCGGCCCGTCAGGCCTCGATCAATGCCGGCCTGCCGAAGGAAACCACGGCCTGGGGCCTCAACCAGGTTTGCGGCTCGGGCCTGCGCGCCATCGCGCTCGGCATGCAGCAGATCGCCGCCGGCGACGCCAAGGTGATCATCGCCGGCGGCCAGGAATCGATGTCGTTGTCGCCGCACGCCGAGCATCTTCGCGCAGGTGTGAAGATGGGCGACTACAAGATGATCGACACCATGATCAAGGACGGCCTGTGGGACGCTTTCAACGGCTACCACATGGGCAACACCGCCGAGAACGTCGCCCGCCAGTTCCAGATCACCCGCGAAACCCAGGACGAGTTCGCGCTTGCCTCGCAGAACAAGGCCGAGGCCGCGCAGAAGGCCGGCAGGTTCAAGGACGAGATCGTCGCCTTCACCATCAAGGGCAAGAAGGGCGACACCATCGTCGACCAGGACGAATATATCCGTCATGGCGCCACGATCGACGCCATGACCAAGCTGAGGCCCGCTTTCGACAAGGACGGCACGGTCACAGCCGCGAACGCGTCCGGCATCAATGACGGCGCCGCCGGCGCGCTGCTGATGACCGAGGCCGAGGCCGCCCGCCGCGGCATCACCCCGCTGGCGCGCATTGCTTCCTGGGCGACCGCCGGCGTCGACCCGGCGATCATGGGCACCGGTCCGATTCCCGCCTCGAAGCGGGCGCTGGAGAAGGCCGGCTGGTCGGTCAAGGACCTCGATCTCGTCGAGGCCAACGAGGCCTTCGCCGCGCAGGCCTGCGCCGTCAACCAGGGCATGGGCTGGGACCCCTCGATCGTCAACGTCAATGGCGGCGCCATCGCCATTGGCCATCCGATCGGCGCGTCCGGCGCCCGCATCTTCAACACGCTGGTCTACGAGATGCGCCGCCGCGGCGCTAAGAAAGGCCTTGCCACGCTGTGCATCGGCGGCGGCATGGGCGTCGCCATGTGCGTGGAAGCGATCTGAACAGCCAATTGCGAATAGAGAGTAGCGAATAGGGAAGAAAAAGCGTCGCGGCGGGACATCAGACCCCTACTCGCTATTCGCTACTCCCTATTCGCTCAGTCGATTTCTAAAGGGAGGACCACATGAGCAAGGTAGCAATTGTCACCGGCGGAACGCGCGGCATTGGTGCTGCGATATCGGCCGCCTTGAAGAACGCCGGCTATTCGGTCGCCGCCAACTATGCCGGCAATGACGAAGCGGCTCAGAAATTCAAGGCCGAGACCGGCATCCCGGTCTACAAATGGTCCGTCGCGGACTACGATGCCTGCGCCGCCGGCATCAAGCAGATCGAAGCCGATCTCGGTCCGGTCTCGGTGCTGGTCAACAACGCCGGCATCACCCGCGACGCCATGTTCCACAAGATGACGCCGGCACAGTGGAAGGAAGTGATCGACACCAACCTTTCCGGCGTCTTCAACATGACGCACCCGCTGTGGAGCGGCATGCGCGACCGCAAGTTCGGCCGCGTCATCACCATTTCCTCGATCAACGGCCAGAAGGGCCAGGCCGGCCAGGCCAATTATTCGGCGTCGAAGGCCGGCGACATCGGCTTCTCCAAGGCGCTTGCCCAGGAAGGCGCCCGCGCCGGCATAACCGTCAACGTGATCTGCCCCGGCTATATCGCGACCGAGATGGTCAAGGCGATCGACGAGAAGGTGCTCAACGAGCGCATCATCCCGCAGATCCCGGTCGGCCGCCTCGGCGAGCCGGAAGAGATCGCGCGCTGCGTCGTCTTCCTGGCTTCCGACGAGGCCGGCTTCATCACCGGCTCGACCATCACCGCCAATGGCGGCCAGTACTTTGCCTGACGGCATTTGTCGCCACGGCGGCTCCTGTTAGCGAGTAGCGAATAGGGAGTAGCGAATAGGGAAGAACGGCGGCGTCAGCGCGGCGGTTATCAGATCCCTATCCCCTATTCCCTATTCGCTACTCTCTATTCGCTCCAACTTGCCTCAATTCGGGACGCAAAAGTTAACGGCCCGGCCGCTCTCTGTGCACAACCCTTCTGACAAACTGTGAATCCTCGGTGGGCAAGCTGTGGATAACACCATATCTAGGGGTGAACAAACCGGGAAACTTCTTGCATCTCTGATTCGTCGCCGATTCGTTCTGGCTTTGGCCGAAAAGTTAACCGCAGAAGCCGAAAACGTTACCCAAATCGTTAAAAGCGATTAAGAAAATTCAACAAATTCATAAACCTTGACGACACCTCTCCAATCGACCGCGACCGTTCACCGGCAAAGGTTAACGGCGACGCGATCCCGGCGGAGGCAAAGCATGAATCGGGCCAGTTTCCCGATTCAGCATGTGGTGAGACTCACCGAAAAAAAATCCACATATAGCCGTGAACAAAACCTGAATCAGAACGAGTCAGCGATTCGTCGCTGATTCGTTCCAGACTCGTTCCAGCCGTTAACGGCAGGCGGTTTTGACCGGGTCCGTCGATTCCCGCCTGCCCAAAAGAACATTCCGCTTTCGCTCGGCGTCCTAAATCCCTATGTGTCGGCTGTCACACGCGGCGGCGTCGCCGCGCTTCCGACCAAAAGCATGATCCCGAAAAGTGGGAACCGGTTTTCGAAGAAAGATCATGCTCAAAGAATCGAAGCGGCAAAAACACTTATTTCCGAGCCGATGAACATCCAGCCGAAACACTCCCAGCCGCTGATCCTTTCGGGCCGCGACGTGACGGCCGTGCTCGGCCCCACCAACACCGGCAAGACCCATCTCGCCATCGAGCGCATGGTGGCGCATGAGACCGGCATCATCGGCCTGCCGCTCCGGCTGCTTGCTCGCGAGGTCTATGCCCGCGTCTGCGAGAAGGTCGGCGCCCACAAGGTGGCGCTGATCACCGGCGAGGAGAAGATCGTCCCTGCCGGCGCGAAATATTCGGTCTGCACCGTCGAGGCGATGCCGCGCGAGACCGACGCCGCCTTCGTCGCCATCGACGAAGTGCAGCTCGCCGGCGATCTCGAACGCGGCCATATCTTCACCGACCGCATCCTGCATCTGCGCGGCCGGCAGGAGACACTGCTGCTTGGCGCCGCCACCATGCATGGCATCCTGCAGCGCCTGCTGAAGGGCGTGTCGGTGGTGACGCGGCCGCGCCTGTCGCACCTTGCCTATGCCGGCTCGAAGAAGCTGACCCGGCTGCCGCGGCGCACGGCGATCGTCGCCTTCTCGGCCGACGAGGTCTATGCCATCGCCGAGCTGATCCGCCGTCAGCAGGGCGGCGCCGCCGTCGTGCTCGGCGCGCTGTCGCCCCGCACCCGAAACGCCCAGGTGGAGATCTTCCAGTCCGGCGACGTCGACTATCTCGTCGCGACCGACGCCATCGGCATGGGCCTGAACCTCGACCTCGAGCACGTCGCCTTCGCCCAGAACCGCAAGTTCGACGGCTACCAATACCGCAACCTGAGCGCGGCCGAGCTCGGCCAGATCGCAGGACGCGCCGGCCGGCATCTGCGCGACGGCACGTTCGGCGTCACCGGGCAGGTCGACCCGTTCGACGAGGATCTGGTCGCCAAGATCGAGGCCCATGATTTCGACCCGGTGAAGGTGCTGCAATGGCGCACCGCCGATTTCGATTTTTCCAGCCTCGACGCGCTCAAGCGCTCGACCGAGACCAATGCGCCGGTCGAGGGGCTGACCCGCGCGCTGCCGGCTGTCGACGCGCAGGCGCTGGAGCATCTGTCGAAGGACGGCGACATCCGCGCCTTGGCCACCGGCAAGGAGCGTGTCGCTCTGCTCTGGGAAGCCTGCGCGCTCCCCGACTACCGCAAGATCGCGCCGGCCCAGCACGCCGATCTCATCGCCTCCATCTATATGGACCTTGCGCGCCATGGCCATGTCGATGAGAATTACATGGCCGAGCAGGTGCGGCGCGCCGACACAACCGAAGGCGACATCGACACGCTCTCGCACCGGATCGCGCAGATCCGCACCTGGACTTTCGTCTCCAACCGCCCTGGATGGCTGGCCGATCAGCTACACTGGCAGGAAAAGACGCGCGAAATCGAAGACAGATTGTCGGATGCGTTGCATGAGCGGTTGACGAAACGCTTCGTAGACCGCAGGACTTCCGTCCTCATGCGGCGCCTTAGAGAAAATACCATGCCTGAAGCCGAAATCAGCCCAACCGGAACCGTCCTCGTCGAAGGCCATCATGTCGGCGAGTTGCAGGGGTTCCGCTTCACCGCCGACCAAAGCGCCGGCGGCGAGGACGCCAAGGCGGTGCGCACCGCCGCCCAGAAGGCGCTAGCGGCCGAGTTCGACGCGCGCGCCGAACGCTTTGCCGCCTGCGCCAATGGCGACCTGGCCTTGGGCTCCGACGGCGTCCTGCGCTGGATCGGCGCGCCGATCGGCACGCTGGTCGGCGGCGACGAGGCGCTGAAGCCGCGCCTTGTCCTGCTTGCCGACGAGCAGTTGACCGGCCCTGCGCGCGACAAGGTTGCGTCCCGCGCCGAGCGTTTCGTCAATTTCCAGATCGAGTCGCTGCTGAAGCCGCTGGTCGATTTGAAGAATGCCGACCAGCTCACCGGCATCGCGCGCGGCATCGCCTTCCAGCTCGTCGAGCATTTCGGCCTGATCAATCGCCGCGACATCGCCGAAGAGATGAAGTCGCTCGATCAGGAAGGCCGCGCGGCGCTCCGCCGGCTCGGCGTGCGCTTCGGCGCTTATCATGTCTTCGTGCCGGCGCTGATCAAGCCGGCTCCGGCCGGTCTGGTGACCTTGCTCTGGGCGCTGAAGAACGACGGCAAGGACAAGCCGGGCTTCGGCGACGTGGTGCATGCGCTGGCCTCCGGCCGCACCTCGGTCGTCATCGACCCGGCCTTCGACAAGACTTTCTACAAGCTCGCCGGCTATCGCAATCTCGGCCGCCGCGCCGTGCGCGTCGATATCCTCGAGCGGCTTGCCGACCTCATCCGCCCGGCGACCAACTGGAAGCCCGGTCTCGGCCAGCGTCCTGACGGCGCTTATGACGGCCACGCCTTCATGGTGACGCCGCCGATGATGTCGATCCTCGGCGCCACGGCCGACGATATGGAAGAGATCCTGAAGGGTCTCGGCTATCGCTCTGAGGCCAAGCCTGCCGCCGAAGTGAAGGCGAAGCTCGACGCCCAGGACAATGCCGCCCGTGAGGCAGCGGCGGCGAAGCTGGCGGCGGAAGAAGCGGCGCGTGCCGCGCAGGCGGCAGAGGCGCAAGCCGCGGTCGCAGAGGCAACAGCCGAGGGCTCGGGGTCGGCAGCCGTCGAAGCTCCGACTGAAGCCGTCGCGGAAGCTCCGGCCGAAGCCAGCTCGGAAGCAGCGCCGGAACCTGCCGTTGAAGAGCCGTCAGAAGTTGCGGCCGAGGTCGCGGAAGAGGTTCCCACTGTGGAAGCCCCCGCCGCTGTGCTCGAGTCGGCCGAAGGCGCCGACGCCTTTACCTCCCCCTCGATGGGGGAGGTCGCGGCGCGAAGCGACGCGGGTGGAGGTGATGGCGCCGACGATGCAGATGCTGGTACGGCCGGCGCTCCCCACGAGGGGGAAGGCAAGGCCGACGAAACACCAGCTGAAGCTGAAGAACCGAAGCCTGTCCTTCTGTGGCGCCAGGCGCGTTTCGACCATCAGCGCCCGCGCCAGCGTCACGACAACCGTCGCGACAATCGCCAGCGCGGTGACCAGCCGGCGCGCGACGGCCAGACGGGCGCCGCGGGCGGCCAGCCCGGCGACCGGCCGGCCCATGAAAGCCGCCGCGACCAGCGCGACGGCGCCGGCAAGCCGCGCTTCGACCGGTCGAAATTCAAGCCGAGGCCGGATGCAGGCGACCGCCGCGAGGGCGGTGAACGCCGCGAAGGGCGGCCGCAGGGCGATCGTCGGGAGGGCCGGCCTGACTGGAAGGGCAACAGGCAGGAAGGCAAAGGCAACGCTCCGGGCGGCAAGCCGGCCTTCCAGGGCAAGCCGCGCGAGGAACGCCCGCAGCGCTTCGATCCGGATTCGCCCTTCGCCAAGCTCGCCGCCTTGCGCGACCAGCTGAAGAAATAACCTCGGTCGGTTGCAATGGTTGGAGAAGGCCGCCAGCGCATCGACAAATGGCTGTTCTTCTCGCGCGCGGTGAAGTCGCGGTCCCTGGCCGCTAAGGTCGTCGTTGCCGGACGCGTGCGCATCAATCGCGACAAAGCAGCGCAGGCCTCCGATCTGGTGAAGCCCGGCGACGTGCTGACCATCACGCTCGAGGGCCGTATCCTGGTCTGGAAAGTGCTGGATTGCGGCACACGGCGCGGGCCGGCCGATGAAGCGCGCCTGCTTTACCAGGACATGTCGCCGACGCCGACGCCCAAAGGCGGGGCCGTTGCGGACGCCATTCCGGCGCTGCGCGAGGCCGGCAGCGGCCGCCCGACCAAACGCGAGCGCCGGCAGACCGACCGTCTGCTCGGCGACGATTGAAACATAGCCTGCCCGGGGCGTGGCCGGAGAAACTCCGAGAAACTGCGCGGCAATCAGGCTCGGTGACGTCGATCCGCTCTTCCGGCCGGAATTCCTTTCCGGCCCTCCGGCTCCGCCGGCAATCCCTACCCTTGCATGCGGCGGGCAAAGGCGTTACCTCAGCCAAAAAGCCCAACAAAATGGGACGTTCCGGAGCCTGCAATGACCTATGTCGTGACCGACAATTGCATCAAATGCAAATATATGGACTGCATCGAGGTCTGTCCGGTCGACTGTTTCTACGAGGGCGAGAACATGCTCGTCATCCATCCCGACGAGTGCATCGACTGCGGCGTGTGCGAGCCCGAATGCCCGGCGGACGCGATCAAGCCGGACACTGAGGGCGGTCTCGACAAATGGTTGCAGATCAACGCCGAATACGCGGACAAATGGCCCAACATCACGGCCAAGAAAGAACCGCCGGCCGATGCCAAGACCTTCGACGGCGAGACCGGGAAGTTCGAGAAATATTTCTCGGCCGAACCCGGCGAGGGTGATTGAGAAAGAGGCCGATAGCGCTGGCATGACGCCGCGTAACGGGGCCGATACAGATACTGTCTTGACAGGCAGCACTGCCGCTTGGCGTTAGCGAACGCGGCAAAACCTTGATTCTTCCGACTTTTTGTGTTACATAAGCAAAACATGCCGGTGACACGACGTCGATTTATGGCGCTAACGCCCCAAATCACTGAAAGGTGAGCTTTTAAGTCCGGACCAGAGCGATCTGGGGCAGGCGGTCGCATTCATGCGATATGCCGGTTCCCTGCTTTTCCGGTGGGTTCATCCTGTTGCGCGGCTAACGGTCGGCTATCGTCGGCCCATGGGTTCGCGCCGGCATGATGCCGGCGGCACAACTAAGGAGTTCAGGGCGTAATGGCAACGATCACCCCGCAGAAGAAGTCCACCGCGGCCCGCCACGGGTTCAAGACCGGCGAGTTCATCGTCTATCCGGCGCACGGCGTCGGCCAGATCGTGGCGATCGACGAGCAGGAAGTTGCGGGTCACAAGCTGGAACTGTTCGTCATCGATTTCCAGAAGGACAAGATGCGGCTGAAGGTGCCGGTCGCCAAGGCGACCTCGATCGGCATGCGCAAGCTGTCGGAAGAGGATTATGTCGACCGCGCGCTGAAGGTCGTGCAGGGTCGCGCCCGCATCAAGCGCACCATGTGGTCGCGCCGCGCCCAGGAATATGATGCCAAGATCAATTCCGGCGACCTGATCTCGATCTCGGAAGTCGTGCGCGACCTCTACCGTGCCGACAACCAGCCGGAGCAGTCCTATTCCGAGCGCCAGCTCTATGAAGCCGCGCTCGACCGCATGGCTCGTGAGATCGCCGCGGTGAACCGCATGTCGGAGACCGAGGCGGTGCGTCTCATCGAGGTCAACCTCAACAAGGGCCCGAAGCGCGGCGCCAAGGCCGACAACGAAGAATCCGAACAGGAAGAAGCTGCCTGAGCTTTTCCCCTTTAAGTTACGAAGAACCCGGCCTCGTGCCGGGTTTTTTGTTTCTGAAAGGCCTATCGAAGGTTACGCGTCTCCCCCTTCCTTCTGCGCCTCTTCCTGGCGCAGCGAGGCGATGAAGCGTTTCGTCCGCTCGCGCTCCGGATTGTCGAACACGACCGAGGCCGGACCCTTCTCGACGATCGCGCCGGCATCGAGGAAGACGACCTCCTCAGCGATCTTGGAGGCGAGCCTGAGATCATGCGTGGCCATCACCATGGTCGTGCCCTCGCGGGCCAGTTGCCCGAGCACGTCGACCACTTCCTGAGCCAGCTCCGGATCGAGCGCCGAGGTCGGCTCGTCGCACAGCAGCACGCGCGGCGACGGCGCAAGCGCCCGGGCGATCGCCACGCGCTGCTGCTGGCCGCCCGACAGCGTCGCCGGCCAGGCATCGGCCTTGTGCGCCATCCCGACCTTTTCGAGCAGCGCCATCGCCCGCTCGCGCGCCCTCGGCTCGGGCCATTTCAGCACCGTCACCAGCCCTTCCATCACATTCTCGATGGCCGTGCGATGCGGGAAGAGCTGGAAGTTCTGGAACACCATGCCGGTCTGCAGGCGGATGCGCTGGATATCCTTTGCCGGCACCTTGCCGCCCGGATGGAACGCAAGCGTCTCCTCGCCGATGCGCAAGGAACCGGACGTCGGGATCTCCAGCAGGTTGATGCAGCGCAGAAGCGTGCTCTTGCCCCCGCCGGAAGGGCCGACCAGCGCCGTGACGCTGCCTTCGTCGATGCTGACGGTGACGCCCTTCAGGACAAGATTGTCGCCGAAACGCTTCTCGATGTTCGTGAGGCCGATCATGAATTGGCCTCCAGGAAGCCGCCATAGCGGTTGAGCCGCACCTCCAGCCGCGCCTGCAGTGCCGACAGCACCGAGCTCAGCACGAGATAGAGCGCCGCCGCCTCGACATAGAGGATCAGCGGCTCGTAGGTGGTGGCGACGATGCGCTGCGCGGCCTGGAACATCTCGGGCACGGTGATGGCGGCCGCCAGCGAGGTGTCCTTGACCAGCGAGATGAAGGTGTTGGAGAGCGGCGGCACCGCGACGCGGCCCGCTTGTGGAAGTATGGGTGCGACGCATCGCCTCGCTCCAGGTCATGCCGATCGAATAGGACGCCTCCCACTGGCCCTTCGGCACCGAGCCGATGACCGCGCGGATGATCTCGGAGGTGTAGGCGCCGATGTTGAGCGTGAAGCCGATCAGCGCCGCGGGAAAGGCATCGAGCAGGATGCCGACCGACGGCAGGCCATAGAAGATCAGGAAGAGCTGCACCAGCAGTGGCGTGCCGCGAAAGATCCAGACATAGAAGCGCACCAGCGCGACCAGCGGCTTCGGGCCGAACAGCCGGATCAGCGCCGTCACCAGCCCGGCGATGAGCCCGAGCGCGAAGGACAGAAGAGTGAGCGGCACGGTGAAGATCAGCGCCGCCCATAACAGCGTCGGCAGCGATTCCAGCATCAATTGCAGCCAGTGCGGCACGGGGCGCTTCTCCCTTCCAGATACGGCGGCGCGTTGCCCCGTGTGGACTGACTATCATGCAAAAACCGGCGAGCCGTCAAAGACGGCCCCAATGAGTGTCCTGTTAAAAACGG
>NZ_RZRY01001080.1:0-1581 GCF_003998035.1 Mesorhizobium sp. M2A.F.Ca.ET.039.01.1.1
GCCGAGCGAAGCGGAGGCTGGGTGAGGGGGAGCGCGGTGTGTGGTTGCCATATCCTGCGGGCGGGTTCTCACCCCCAAACCATCAGCGCCGCCAGCCCCGCTACCCCGACCGCAAGCCGCCACCAGCCGAACAGCGCGTAGCCGTTCTTCGAGACGTAATCGAGCAGGAAGCGCACGACGATCAGCGCGGCGACGAAGGCGGCGATGAAGCCGACGGAAATGATCGGCAGGTCGGCCGAAGTCAGCACGTTGCGGTTCTTGAAGAGGTCGAAGGCGAAGGCGCCGACCATGGTAGGCATGGCGAGGAAGAAGGAGAATTCCGCCGCCGCGCGCTTGTCGACGCCCATCAGCAGCGCGCCGACGATGGTCGAGCCGGAACGCGAGGTGCCCGGGATCAGCGACAGGCACTGGAACAGGCCGATCTTGAGATAGACGCTCAACGGGAAGCGCTCGACGTCGTGATGCACCGGCTTGAAGTTGATGCGGTCGACGACGAGCAGCACCACGCCGCCAATGATCAGCATGCTGCAGATCAGTTTTGGCGATTCGAACAGATAGTTTTTGATGAAGTCGTGACCTACGGCGCCGATGACCGCGGCCGGCAGGAAGGCGATCAGGATGCCGATGACGAAATGCCTGGTCTGCGGATCGCTGGGCAGCTTGATCAGCATCTGCCAGAGCTTGCCGAAATAGACACTCAAAATGGCCAGGATCGCGCCGAGCTGGATCAGGATCTCGAAGGCCTTGCCGGTGGAGTGGAAGCCGAGGAAATGGCCGGCAAGCAGGATGTGGCCGGTCGAGGACACCGGGATGAACTCGGTCAGGCCCTCCAGCAGCCCAAGCAGCAGCGCTTCGACGATGGTCTGGCTTTCCATGGCAACCTCAGGATTTCGGGCACAGCTGGGAACAACGGCTTGCTTGTCACGGCGCGGAAGTCCCCCTATAGGTCGCAACACCGTGACGGCCGCATGACGGGCCGCCAAGACTTACCGGTGCAGGTATCGATTCGCCAGTGCGCCCTATCATCGCGGAACCATGCTGACGCTTTTCCACCATCCCATGTTCGCCACCTGCCGGTTCGTGCGCCTTGCCTTTGGCGAGTATGGCGAGGAGCTGGCGCTGATCGAGGAAAAGCCGTGGACGCGGCGCAAGGAGTTCCTGGCGCTGAACCCGGCCGGCACGCTGCCGATCCTGCTCGCCGAAGGCGACGTGCCGATCGTCGGCGCCATGGTGATCGCCGAATATCTCGACGAGACGCGCGGCGTCTTGAAGCGCGACAAAAGGCTGTTCGCCGAGGATCCGATGCAGCGCGCCGAAATCCGCCGGCTGACCGACTGGTATCTGGCGAAGGCCGAAAGCGAGGTCACCCGCCACCTGGTGCGCGAGCGCGTGCTGAAGCCGGTGATGCCGGAAACCGCCGGCGGCGGCTCGCCCGATTCGGCGGCGATCCGGGCGGCGCGCGCCAACATCCGCCAGCACATGAAATACACCAATTGGCTGGCCGGCACGCGCCATTGGCTGGCCGGCAACAAGGTGACCTATGCCGACCTCGCCGCGGCGGCGACGCTTTCGGTGCTCGAC
>NZ_RZRY01001081.1:0-1578 GCF_003998035.1 Mesorhizobium sp. M2A.F.Ca.ET.039.01.1.1
AGATGGATGAAGGCCAGCATGTTTGTGATCACCTTGATCACCGCCGCCGAGCCGACTGGTGCATCAGGAAGGATCTTGCGCACATCGCCTCGATGGCCGGGCGATGGCGTTCGTAGAGCGCGGCGTCGCCGCCGACGAGCGCCGTGATCCTGCCGACTGCGGCCAGATGCACGCCGCCGGTGACCGGACATTCCAGCGTCTCGATGCCCTTTGCCGAAGCAAGCGCGGCGAGCCGCAAAATCTCGTCACGGCCGTTGGTCGACATCTCGATCCAGGTGCCACCCTTAGGTAGGCCCTGGAGCAATCCGTCCGGGCCGGCGAGCACTGCTTCGCTGACCCTGGGCGAGGGCAGGCAGGTGATCGCGTTGCCGGCGCGGGCAGCGGCCTCGGCCGGGCCCGCCGCCGCAATGGCGCCGAGCGCGACGAGGCACTCGACCGCCGCCGGGTCGCGATCGAAGACCGTGACGGCGAAGCCTTTGCGCAGCAGGCTGGCGGCAAGGTTGCCGCCGAGATGGCCCAGACCGATGAAGGCGTAAGCGAGGGTCACGGCATCAGCGGCGTCTGCATCATCTGCAGATGCAGGTCCAAGCCGCTATAGGGGTGCGCGTCGCAGACCGCCTCGTCTAGCTCGACGCCGAGGCCCGGCTCCTTCGACGGGATGACGTTGCCGTCCTGCCATCCGATCTTCTTCTTGAGCAGGGTGGCGTGAAAACCGTCCCACTGTTTCAGCGATTCCAGGATGAGGAAATTGGGCAGCGTCACCGCGAGCTGGATGTTGGCGGCGCCGACGATCGGGCCGCAATAGCAGTGCGGCGCCACCTGGATGTGGTAGGCCTCGGCCATGGCGGCGATCTTCTTGGTTTCGAGGATGCCGCCGGAGCGGCCGAGGTCGGGCTGCAGGATGGTCGCGGCGCGGTTTTCGATGACGCGGGCGAACTCGAATTTCGTCGTCAGCCGCTCGCCCGTGGCGATCGGAATCGAGGTGCCGCGGGCTACCTGCGCCATCACCTCGGGCATATCCGGCGGCACCGGCTCCTCGAACCAGAGCGGATCGTAAGGCTCGATGGCGCGCGCCAGGCGCAGCGCGCCCGAAGCGGTGAACTGGCCATGCGTGCCGAACAGGATGTCCGCCCTGTTACCGACGGCCTCACGGATCGCCTTGATCATGCGCGCCGACAGGTCGATGTCGATCAAGCGCGGCTGGTGGCCGTCATAGGCAGTGTAGGGGCCGGCCGGGTCGAGCTTCACGGCGTTGAAGCCCTGCTCGACATATTCGAGCGCGCAGGCGGCGGCCATGTCTGGGTCGTTATAGACGTTCTTGCCCCGCGCATCTTCCGAATGGACGCTGCCGGTGTGCGGATAGAGATAGGTGTAGGAGCGCAGCGTCTCATGCACCTGGCCGCCAAGCAGCTTGTAGACCGGCTTGTCCGCCTCCTTGCCGATGATATCCCAGCAGGCCATTTCGAGCGCCGAGAAGCAGCCCATGCCAGAGACGTCCGGGCGCTGGGTGAAGCCGGACGAGTAGACGCGGCGGAACAGGTTTTCGAGATCGTGCGGGTCGCGGCCGACGAGGTAGCG
>NZ_RZRY01001082.1:0-1577 GCF_003998035.1 Mesorhizobium sp. M2A.F.Ca.ET.039.01.1.1
GGGTATCGGCGACACTTTCCAGGCGCTGCGCCGGCACGAGCGCGAGGACGTTCTGGCCAATCCAGGCGAAGCCGACCTCACCGCCCATGTCGATTTCGCCGCTCTCGCCGACATCGCGCGGGCGCACGGTCACGATGTTCAATTGTCGACCCAGGGCGAATTCCTGCTCGGCATGGGCCTGCTCGAACGTGCCGGAACGCTCGGCGCCGATGCCGATGCCGAAACACGTCAGGTCATATCGGACGCGGTCGAACGCCTGGCCGGCCCCGACGCCATGGGCGAGTTGTTCAAGGTGATGAAGGTCCTGCCGAAGGCGAAAGGCGGCTGAGATCGGCGCGCGGCCTCGGTGGCTGGCCCGCTCGTCTCCGAACTTCGCCTTGACGAACCCGCCTTGCACGGACGACAAACCCAACCATGCTGAATCAGACCAGACCCGATCCAGTACGCTCGCCGCTGCTTGAAAAGGCGCAAGGCATGCGCCACGGCTACTTCACCCGCATCGGCGGCGTCTCCGACGGCATCTATCGGGGCCTCAACATCGGCACGGGCTCCAGCGACGACCAGACATTGGTCGCCGAGAACCGGCGGCGCGTCGCCGATTGGATGGGTGTGCCCGCGGACCATCTGCTGACCGCGCACCAGATCCACTCGCCGGATGTCGTTGTCGCCAGGGAACCCTTCGCCGCCCCTCGCCCGAAAGCCGACGCCATCGTCACCGATCGTCCGGGCATCGCCATCGGCGCATCGACCGCCGATTGCGGGCCGGTGTTGTTTGCCGATGACGAGGCGCGCGTCATCGGCGCCGCCCATGCCGGCTGGAAGGGCGCCTTCACCGGCGTGCTCGAGAACACCGTCGCGGCGATGGAGGGCCTCGGCGCCCGCCGCGACCGCATCGTCGCCGTGCTTGGCCCCTCGATCGGGCCCGACAATTACGAGGTCGGGCCGGAATTTGTCGCCCGCTTCGTCGAGGCCGACGCCGGCAATGAACGCTATTTCAGCCCATCCAGGACTGTCGGCCACTCGATGTTCGACCTCAACCAATATACGGTCGACCGGCTGCGCAAGGCCGGCGTGACCGCCGAGGGGCTTGGCCGCTGCACCTACGCGGAAGAAGACCTTTTCTATTCCTACCGGCGCACCACACACCGCAAGGAAGCGGATTACGGGCGCCAGGTTTCGGCAATCGTTCTGGAGAAAGAGTAATGGCGCTGCATTTCGAACGTTCGGAATTCGACGCGCGGCGTGACCGGCTGCTGATCGAGATGGCCGAAAAGAAGCTCGACGCCGTGCTCCTGTTCGCGCAGGAGAGCATGTACTGGCTGACCGGCTACGACACGTTCGGCTTCTGCTTCTTCCAGTGCCTGGTGGTGAAGGCCGACGGCTCGATGGTGCTGCTCACCCGCTCGGCTGATCTGAGGCAAGCGCGCCATACCTCGACCATCGAGAACATCGTGCTGTGGACCGATCGTCAGGGCGCCAACCCGGCAATCGACCTGCGCAACCTGCTCAACGACCTCGATCTGCTCGGCGCCCGCATCGGCGTCGAATACGACACCCATGGCCTGACCGCCTATAAC
>NZ_RZRY01001083.1:0-1575 GCF_003998035.1 Mesorhizobium sp. M2A.F.Ca.ET.039.01.1.1
GGCTGGACAAGGAGATCCACGATGGGCCTGTTCGACAATGCCGTTCCCGGCGGGAATATCACCAAACCTCTGATGATCGCGCTCGGCGCGCTTTTGGTCGGCAGGATGCTGAGCGGCAGAAGCGAGGAACCGGCCGCGCCGCAAGCGCCGGCGCCCGCGCCTGCCGGAACCGGCGCGTCCGCCGATGGCGGCTTGCTCGGCGGGCTAGGTGGCCTGCTCGACAAGCTCAAGGATGCCGGCCACGGCAATGTCGCCGACTCCTGGGTCGGGACCGGCCAGAACCAGCCGATCAATCCGGGCGATCTAGGCTCGGCGCTCGGGCCGGCGGTGATCCGCGAGATCGCCCAGCGCACAGGCATGAACGAGCAGGAACTGCTGCAGCAGCTCTCCACGGCGCTGCCCGGCATCGTCGACAAGCTGACGCCGAACGGCCAGATCCCGCAGAACCATCAGGTCGCCTCGGCCTTCAACAGCTGAGAACTGAACAGATGAGAACGCGCCGCGCGCCATGGTGGGCGGCGTTTCTTTGTCAGACAGCAGAGAAGCAATCTGGAGCGGGTAGCGGGAATCGAACCCGCATATTCAGCTTGGAAGGCTGCTGCTCTACCACTGAGCTATACCCGCGCCTTGCACTGAGGTACCGGATTCACCCGAAAAGCGCCATGCACTTTTCGGTCCGAGACTTTTCGTTTCAGGGCTTCCGGGCCGGCAGTGGTGGAGAGGGTTGGATTCGAACCAACGTAGGCTAAGCCAACGGATTTACAGTCCGTCCCCTTTAACCACTCGGGCACCTCTCCAGTCTGCCGCCGGAGCCATGCAACGAGGCATTCGCGCCGATCCGGAGCCCGAGTAAGATCTTCTCCGAAATCAGCGATGCGCCTTATGGCGGCAAGGCCGGTGGGTGTCAACCGGCGCGGCCAGGGTTTTTCGAGGATGTCCGGCATTCATTTCTTGAGCCCATATCCTTAGCCGGGCGGGACGGCTATAGAAGCCCGCATGAACGACGATAAAAGCACCAAGCCCGGCACGCGCAAGGACACCCACTACGCCAAGCTGAGGCGCGCGCATCGAGACCAGAAGGCGGGCGGTGCGCCGGCATTCCGGCCGCGCCAGCCGGTGCCGCCGGGGGAAGGGCCTGGCGACGGGCTGGTGCGGCTTTACGGCCTGCACACGGTGCGGGCCGCCCTCGACAATCCGCGCCGCAAGATCAAAAAGATGCTGGTGACCCGCAACGCGGCGGAGCGGCTTTCGATCGGCGAGCTTGCCGCCCTACCCTTCAAGGCCGAGTTGGTCGAGCCGAAGGAGATCGACAGGATCACCGGGTCGGACGCCGTGCATCAGGGCGTGCTGATCGAGGCCGAGCCGCTGAAGCCCAAGCGCCTCGACGCGCTCGGCGACACAAGGCTGGTGCTTGTGCTCGACCAGGTGACGGACCCGCACAATGTCGGCGCGATCCTGCGCTCCGCCGTCGCTTTCGGCGCCGGCGCGCTGATCACGACTGCACGCCACAGCCCGCAGGAATCCGGCGTTCTGGCGAAATCCGCGTCCGGGGCCCTGGAGCATATCGACCAGATC
>NZ_RZRY01001084.1:0-1572 GCF_003998035.1 Mesorhizobium sp. M2A.F.Ca.ET.039.01.1.1
GCTTTACCGGCGCAGCCGTGGCCTGGCACCTGGCGCGCCAGCCCGCGCGGCCATTGATCACCGTGATCGAGCCGCGCCCGTTCCTCGGCGGTGGGCTTGCCTATTCCAGCGAGGAGCCATCGCATCGCGTCAACGTGCCGGCGGCCCGGATGAGCCTGTCGCCGGAAGAGCCGGATCATTTCTTGCGCTGGCTGGCGCATGACGGCGAGGCCAAGCGCGATCCGGACGCGGTGTGGCGCAACGGCGATATCTTTCCAAGGCGCAGTGTCTTCGGCCGCTTCGTCGCCGAGCAACTGGCGCCTTGTCTCGACAGCGGAGCGATCCACCACATCCGAGCCCGTGCCGAGGAGGTGAGGCGCAACGGCGATGGTTGGACCGTGGCTGCTTGCGGGCAGCCGATCACCGCCGAAATGATTGTGCTCGCCATGACGCATCCGTCGCCCGACGTTCCGGCCGCGCTGCGGCCGATCGCGGATGCGCCCGGCTTCGTTGCCGATGTCTATTCCGCAGATGCGCTGGATTCGATCGCTGGCGATGCATCGGTGTTGATCGTCGGCTCAGGCCTGACGTCCGCCGATACAGTCGCGGAGCTCGATCGCCGCGGCCACCGTGGCCGTATCCTGGCGGTGTCGCGACACGGATTGCGTTCGCGCGGGCATCCGCTGCTGCGAGGCCCGCCCTTTGGCGACTTCACCTCCACGCCGGCAACGACGGTGCTCGGCTTGCTCGAAAATATCCGTTCGACGCTGGCTGCGGCGGATGCCGGCGGCGTCAACTGGCAGTCGGTCTTCGATCAATTGCGGTTGCAGGGACTGGCCATATGGTCCGCTCTCGCGCCGGACGAGCGCACGCGGCTGGTGCGGCGGCTGCGCGCCTTCTGGGACGTGCATCGCTTCAGGATCGCACCGCAGGTCGAGGCAGCGCTCGACCGTCGTCATGCCGCAGGCACATACGACAACATCGCGGCAGCCCTGACGGGAGCGAGCCGGGAAGGGGATCGCCTGGCGGTCAAATTGCGGCGACGTGGCGAGAGACAGGCTGAAGCCCTGCAGTTCGATGTTGTGATCAACACGACGGGTCCGGCGCATGGAAGGGCGTTGCAAAGCAATCCCGCCCTTCGCTCGCTCACCGATGCCGGCCTGATCCGGGCCGATCGCTACGGGCTCGGCATCGAAACCGGGCTCGACGGCCGTGCCATCGGCCCGGACGGCCGAGCGCTTGCCGGGCTGTTTGTCGCCGGTCCGCTGGCGCGCGGCACATTCGGCGAGCTGATGGGCCTGCCGGAAGTCGCCCGCCATGCGCAGGCCGTCGCGTTTGGGATCGGCAACCAGCTTGGCGCCTTTCCGGCGACGGAAACGGCTCGTTGAAAACCGGCGGCGAATGCGGCCGCGCAAAATTGGTATTTCTATCCAGGCAGGGCCGCCAAAACGGAAAATACTACTTTGTATATATAATCAGTGGACTAATAAATTGGCGACAGGTTCCGGCCACGGCTGGATCGATCGGACGGGCCAAGCCGGGAGGTTTCCATGCCGCAGAATGATCGCGACGCAGTCAAATTCGCCTATTGGG
>NZ_RZRY01001085.1:0-1572 GCF_003998035.1 Mesorhizobium sp. M2A.F.Ca.ET.039.01.1.1
CCCCCCGGCGGTTTGCCGCTGATTCCCGGCAGCGAGGCGGCGGGCGTCGTGCTGGCGCTCGGCACCGGCGTCGACTGGCTGAAGCCCGGCGACCGCATCGCTTATGCCGTCAATGTCGGGGCTTATGCCGAGCAGCGGGTGATCGCCGCCGACCGCGTGGTCAAGGTGCCGGACGGCATCAGCGACGAGCAGGCGGCGGCGATGATGCTGAAGGGCATGACGGCGGAATACCTCTTGCGTCGAACCTTCCCAGTCAAGGCCGGCGACACGATCCTCTACCATGCGGCAGCCGGCGGTGTCGGCCTGATCCTCGGCCAATGGGCAAAGCATCTCGGCGCGATCGTGATCGGCACCGCGAGCTCCGCCGACAAGATCGAGCTCGCGCGGGCGCATGGCTTCGATCATGTCATCAACTACAAGGAGCAGGATTTCGTCGCCGGCGTCGCGGCGCTCACCGGCGGGAAGAAATGCGACGTCGTCTACGATTCCGTCGGCGCCGATACTTTTCCCGCCTCGCTCGATTGCCTGCGGCCGCTCGGCATGTTCGTCAGCTTCGGCTCGTCGTCGGGACCGGTTCCGCCTTTCCCGATGTCGCTTCTCGCCCAGAAAGGCTCGCTTTACGCGACCCGGCCGACGCTCTTCGTCTACAACGCCAAGCGCGAGGATCTGGTGAAGTCGGCAGAAGCGCTTTTCGATGTGGTCAAGAGCGGCGCCGTCGAGATCAAGATCAACCAGCGCTACGCGTTGAAGGACGCAGGAAAGGCGCAAGCCGATCTCGAAGCCCGCAAGACGACGGGAACGACCGTCCTCATTCCCTAGAGCATGATGTCGTAGGAAAACCGCCTCGCACTTTTCGGCATCATACCTTAGCCAACTGCCCTGTTTTTCAGCGGCTTGCCGTGCCCGAAGGCACGGCTTCCCTGAAACGCGATGCGGATTTGCTACTGTTCTCAAGAGGTCTATCTTAGCCCTTGAGTTTCCGCTGAAATTCTTGAAGCTCTTTCAAGTTGGGTGCTGCTTTCCGATGGGAGCCGGCCGCGCATACCATGCTTTCGGGAACACAGAACATGTCCGGGAAGCCGGATGGGAGGCACTGTGAGTGCAAATCATGACAGGCAGAACCTGCTTGAGGTTCGTGGTCTCACCAAGATTTTCGGCACGCTGACGGCGTGCGATCACATCGATCTCAACATCGCAAAGGGCGAAATCCACGCGCTGCTCGGCGAGAACGGCGCCGGCAAGTCGACGCTGGTCAAGATGCTGTTCGGCTCGCTGGAGCCGAACTCGGGCGAGATCTTCTGGGACGGCAAGGCGGTCAAGATCACCAGCCCGGGCGTGGCGAAGAAGCTCGGCATCGGCATGGTGTTCCAGCATTTCTCGCTGTTCGAGGCGCTGACAGCGGCCGAGAACATCGCGCTTTCGCTCAATGACGGTTCGCCAATCAGCACCATCGCGGCGAAGGCGAGGGCGCTGTCCTTCAGCTATGGGCTGCCGCTCGATCCGGACTCCCTGGTCGGCGACCTCTCCGTCGGCGAACGCCAGCGCATCGAGATCATCCGCTGCCTCTTGCAG
>NZ_RZRY01001086.1:0-1568 GCF_003998035.1 Mesorhizobium sp. M2A.F.Ca.ET.039.01.1.1
GAGCCATTGTAATCAGCAGATGGCTAGACAACTTAAGTGAGGAACATCAATGAAACTCGGCTTCATCGGCACAGGTGCGCTCACAGCGGCTATTATTACCGGGCTCAAATCCCTCACCGACAATTCGGTTTCGGTGCTCCTGTCACCCCGCAACGAAGATATCGCAGCGGGTCTGGCTTCCCGCTATCCGGACGTGCGTATTGCGAGCGACAATCAGGCAGTCCTCGACAATTGCGACACCATCATGCTGGCGGTCCGACCCCAGATTTCCCATAAAGTGCTTCCGGAATTGCGGTTTCGCCCTAACCATCATGTCGTCAGCCTGATCGCCACGCTGTCGCGCGAGCAGATAGCCGGCCTGACCATTCCAGCAGAGTCCGTGACGAAAGCGCTTCCGATGCCGATGCTTGCTCACCGGCTGGGAGCAACGATCGTTTACCCGCCTCATCCGGGCGTGGCGTCATTGTTCGGCAGGTTGGGGAAGGTGATCGAGGTCGAAAATTCGAGCGAGTTCGACGCATTGAGCGTCGCCACCGCGACCTATGGCAGCTATTTCAAATACCTGGAAACCATCCACAGGTGGCTGAAGGAGCATGGGGTTAGGGATGGCAAGGCGCGCGACTATATCGCGAGCCTTTTCAAAGCATTGGCGAACGCTCCGGAGATGGCCCCGGAAAAGGACTTCATGCATCTGTCGGAAGACTACGCGACCCGCGGTGGGATCAATGAGCAGGTTCTTCGCGAGCTTACCGCCAAGAGCGTATTCGATGCAGTCACGGAAAGTCTGGATCGAGTCTATCGCCGCATTATCTGCGACGCGCACTCCAGCTCGAACCAGGATCATCCAAGAACCGGCATGGAATGAAACTGTACTTCAGTCACGATGCCAATCCTCGTCTCGCGGCCGCGGTGGCGCGCTACTTGAGACGAAAATCGAGTTTGAATTCGCCGCCTCATTCACGGCCAATCACGCGCCTGAATGGCTCGGCCAAGGCTGAAACGGATTGAAGGAGTACCTCAACGTAAGACCTTATGTCCTTTCTGGTTGCCGGCTGTGAGGTGGTCCGCCCTACACTGGCAGTGTTGAAGCGAGGGTTGCTCGTCGAGCCTATCCTCATGCCAGGAGGACGAACCATGGAAGAATATAGCGAAGTTTTCGTAGGTTTGGATGTTGCGAAGGATCGGCATGCTGTTGCTCTCGCCGAGAGCGGGCGTGGCCGCGAAGTTCGATATGTCGGAGAGATATCCTCCGATATTGCGTCAGTACGCCGGCTCGTCCGCAAGCTCGGACGTCCGGGTGTACGATTGAGATTCTGCTATGAGGCTGGACCGACCGGGTACGGTCTAAAGCGGGAGATCGAGGCGCTGGGCCACGAGTGCGCCGTGATTGCTCCATCTCTGATCCCGCGCAAGCCTGGCGATCGGGTCAAGACGAACCGCCGCGATGCCGAGAAACTCGCCCGGCTGTTCCGTGCCGGCGAGCTCACCGAGATCTGGACACCGGACGCTGCTCATGAGGCCATGCGTGACCTGATCCGCGCCCGCGAGGCTGCGGTGAAGGATCGAAC
>NZ_RZRY01001087.1:0-1566 GCF_003998035.1 Mesorhizobium sp. M2A.F.Ca.ET.039.01.1.1
CTGTGAGATAGCTCGCGCCCTAAAAACTGGGCGCGAATCCGGTTTGGACCGCGTGGGCCTTTATTTTCCCATCGGCATTGACCGGATCGCGGCGATCCTCGGCTGTCAAATCCTAGGTGTTTCCTACGTTCCTGTGGAACCAAATCTTCCAGTGAGTCGCATTCGCGAGATGCTTTCGCAAGCGGATCCGAGCGTGCTCCTCAGCTCAAACGCCATCTGTTCGGCGATCCTCAAGGAGGTCTCGTCGTGCTCGACGGTGATGGTCGAGGAAGTTGGAGTGGGCGCGGCCGATGATGGATCGTCGAACCGAGACTTGGCGCTGCCGCCGACGTCCGGTGGCTACGTTATCTTTACCTCTGGTTCGACTGGCAAGCCGAAGGCAGTCGACATGGGAGGAGCAGCACTTCAAAACCTCGTGGACTGGCAGATCGCACTTTCGACGCTGTCAGATAATGCGGCAACGGCTCAGTTCGCCCCCATTTCGTTTGATGTATCATTTCAGGAGATATTCTCGACACTCTGTTCTGGTGGCCGTATCGTCATCCCAACCCACGAACAGCGGATCGATCCCGATTTGTTTTCGGACGAGATACTGCGTGCGCGGGTGGAACGATTGTTCCTGCCGTTTATCGCGCTCCAACAATTGGCGTCGAATTGTGTGGAGCGCAATCTGTTTCCCGACAGTCTACGGGAGATCCACACCGCCGGCGAACAACTCGTGGTCTCTTCCGCTTTGCGCCAGTTTTTCAGCAAGCTCCCTCAGTGTCGGCTCTTCAATCAATATGGTCCCTCCGAGACACACGTCGTCACTTGTCATGAGCTTGATAGCAATCCAGCTGAATGGCCCAGGTTACCGCCTATCGGTAGGCCTCTGCCGAATGTCGAACTGTTTATTTTAGGTGAGGATGCCCGGCCGGTGAGGTCAGGAGAGGTGGGAGAGCTGTATATTGGTGGCGTTTGCCTCGCGCAGGGTTATTTCCGCGACAAGGAGCGAACAGAGGAGCGGTTCGTGGCTATTGATATCAATGGCGCGCGAACGAGATTGTATCGGACCGGCGATTTTGCGAGTTCAGATGAACGTGGTTGTTTTTTCTTCTGTGGTCGCCGCGACCACCAAGTCAAGATCGACGGCTATAGGGTTGAACTTGGAGAAATTGAGAGCGTTATAGCGGATCACCCAGACGTAGCCGAAGTCGTCGTGGTTTTCGAGCGTGATGCAAATGGAACGGGCCGACTAATCGCTTGCCTAACGAGCAAAGATGGCGCGCCAACCGACTGTCTCGAGACAGTTGTTCGCGCCCAAGTCCGTGAGAAGCTCCCTGGCTACATGGTGCCGGACCGTGTCCAGATCATCGGAGCGATGCCTAAAAGTGCGAGTGGCAAGGTCGATCGGAAATCAATCGCCGAACGGTTGTGTGCCGAAAAGGTGAACACCTCGGCACCGCCTGTCGAGAAGCCAGCCAGTACCACCACGAGCGGATCGGTGAAGAACAGCGATCTGTGCGGCGCGATCACCTCTCACTGGCGGGAGCTCCTGGACCACCCCTCGCTCTCGGACTCCGATAA
>NZ_RZRY01001088.1:0-1563 GCF_003998035.1 Mesorhizobium sp. M2A.F.Ca.ET.039.01.1.1
GGCGATTGCGTCCGGCCTCAGTTCGCCGAGGTCGGTCGGATAGGGACAAAGCGCCAGACGCCGCCCGATATCCGGGCCCGAAATCTCCAGTGTGTCGGCCACGTCCGGGAGGTCGAAGTGGAAGCTGCCTGCCGCAAGCGGCATGGTCTGCAGCAGTTCGCCCTTGCCCATCACCTTCAATGTCACCTGCGCCGATGCCGGGGTCTTGCCGCGCAGGCTGCGCCCCGGGACCAGCCCGACAAGTCCAGGCAGATCCTCTCCCACCAGGCCGGCGGGCGACCCCGGCAGTTCGACCAGCCGCAACATCTGGCTCTCATTGCCCGTGCTGACGCGCCATCCCTTGGGGACGGACACCGAAAACCGGTAGAGTCCAGGCGCGCGGAGGCTTGCCCACCGCTTTCCGGTCGACATGAGGAAGTTGGCGAAGCCGGAGCTGTTGCTGGTGGCCGAGGTAATAAACGCGCCCTTGTCGTCGAACACCCGTACGACAATGCCGCCCATCGGCCGGTCGGCCTCGCCGAACCTGCCGTCGCCGTCGACGTCCATGAAGACGAAGGACGAGTAATTCAAGGCGTGGTCGCTTGCCGACCAATTGGCGCGGGCCTGATAATCGTGCGCGGGATCGGCGCTGCGGCGCAGCTTGCGCCGCTTGCGGCGCCGGCGTAGGGCGAGCGCAATGAGCGCGATGGCCCCCGCAACCACGAGAGCCGAGACGAAAAGGACAAGAGCGTTAGCAGCCACAGGCGCCGCGCTCCTGGCCGCGCAACCGATTGCCGGCGCCGCTGTCCCGGAACTTGGCGAAACAGGTAACGCCGCCGATCAGTATCGCCAGCGCCGGCAGCCTGTCAGTCGGTCTCTTCATCGGTCTCCCCCGCGCCTCTCGCCGTCCGATGGCGGCAGGCGGCCAACATCCTAGCCGAGCCTTCCGCCGTGGCTAAAGCATGTCTCTCGAAAGTGGGAACCGGTTTCGGGATAAAGACATGCGTAAAATCAAAAACCTAAAGCGCATGGAGCGAATCTGAAAGATCGCGACGCGCTTTAAGTGCCGGACATCACAGAGAGGCGATAAATGTGCCTCGATAGATCCTCCCGGCGATATATTCCGAACCCGGCTCCAGCCGCCGCGACCATCACACTATTGGGCGGCGGTTGCTTCAGTAGAACGCTGTCCCCAGAAACAGAACGGCCCGTCCTGGCCGCTTACTTGACAGGAACTCGTCGTATGAGATTATCCGCTGTGATTTTCGAGGAGAGCAATCGCATGAAGAAGACTTACGAGAAGCCTGTTTTCGTCCGCAAGGGCAAGCTTTCGGCGATTGTGGCGGGTTCTTTGCCCACGCCGGGTTGACGCTGAAATCACCGCCATTTTGAGCATCTATCGATAGGGGACATCCTGATATGAAGAAGACATATGTGAAGCCTGAGTTCGTCCGCAGGGGCAAGCTTTCGGCGATTGTGGCCGGTTCGCCGGCTCCACAGTGATCGAGAGCCCCAAAGCCTGATCTTTCAAGAATCCCCGCCACGGCGGGGATTTCTGTTTCTCAGCCCAACTCCACCCAGACC
>NZ_RZRY01001089.1:0-1560 GCF_003998035.1 Mesorhizobium sp. M2A.F.Ca.ET.039.01.1.1
GATGGAACGCAACTCCAGGCGCGATCCGCTGACGGGCCTGCTCAACCGCTCCGGTCTGGAGCAGGCAATCGCCGGGCTCGGCGTTTCCGACGGCCCGTTCGTGGCCATGCTGATCGACCTCGACGGCTTCAAATCCGTCAACGACACCTATGGCCACACCATCGGCGACGGCCTGCTGGTCAAGGTGGGGCGCCGGATCGAGGACCACGCCCCGCAAGGTGCCACGATCGCGCGCATCGGCGGCGACGAGTTCGTGCTGCTCTTCTCCGCATGCAGGTCGCCGCAGGCGGCCGGCGAGCTTGCGTCAAGCATCATCGCGGCCATCGCCAATCCGGACCCGGAGCTGAACTCGGTGCGCGTCGGCGCGTCGATCGGCATCTATCAGGCGGACAAGCCGCAATTGACGGAGATGCTGCTCAAGGCCGATTTCGCGCTCTATGCGGCCAAGCGCGGCGGCAGGAACGAATACTGCCTGTTCGACGCGGATCTCGACGCCGCGCTGGAGCGCAGGAACCGCATCGAGCGCGATCTGCGTGGCGCGATCGAGTCGGGCGCGCTCTGCTGCTGGTTCCAGCCGCTGGTGCGGCTCGACACCAGCGCGGTCGTCGGCTTCGAGGCGCTGCTGCGCTGGCAGCACGAGGTCCATGGCGCCATCTCGCCGCCCGAGATCGTCACCGCCGCGCGCGAGACCGGCCTGCTTTCGCTGCTGACCGAAACGGTGTTCCTCAATTGCTGCGCCATGATCGCAGAGCTGGTGCGGCAGGGCCGCCCGGATGTGCGGGTGGCGATGAATCTTTCACCGCGCGAGCTCGAGGCCGGCAATGTCGATGACATGATCCTCGAGGGGCTGAAGGCGAGGAATGTGCCCGCCGCGATGCTCGAGATCGAGATCACCGAGGAGGCGCCGGTCGACCGCGACCGGGTCGGCCAAAAGGTCGGGCGGCTGGCGGATGCCGGCATATCGATCGTTCTCGACGATTTCGGCACCGGTTTCTCGACCCTGGTGTCGCTGAAGGACAGCCGCATCCGCAAGATCAAGATCGACAAGGATTTCGTGCGCGACCTGGCGAAATCCGTGGAGGACCAGGCCGTGGTCGAGGCGGTGATCGGCCTTGGCCGCACGCTGGGGATCGAGGTGATGGCCGAGGGCGTCGAGACCGATGCCGACCGCATGATCCTGCGCTCGCTGGGCTGCATGATCGCGCAAGGCTATCTGTTTTCGCCCGCACTGCCGATGCGCGACGCGCTCGCCTTCGACGCGGCTGCCGCTGAGGTTATTTTCGAGCCGTTGCGCAATCCCCGCAGCGGCAACGCCGCCTGACAGACCGTCAAGGGCATTCTTCGTAGTTCGGCTGGCAAGGATCGGCGACAGGGCAGGGGTTAGCCGACGTGGAGGGGCGGTGGGAAGCGCGCCGATGTCGTGCGTAATCGCATAGGGCGCTCCCCTCTCCGTCTCGGCGCTGTGCGCCGAGCCACCTCTCCCCCATTTCATGGGGGCGAGGAAGCGCCAATCGCGAACGGGCGCGGCCTCGGCCTGGGTTCCTCGCCCCCGCCAAAGGC
>NZ_RZRY01000108.1:0-13433 GCF_003998035.1 Mesorhizobium sp. M2A.F.Ca.ET.039.01.1.1
CCGTGGACGCCCGCGCCGGAAACGGCGCGGGCGGTTTGGCTAAGGTCTCCACGCACAGGTTCGAAACCTCCGCGCCAGCGTTCGTGATTGGCAGCGGGCCCTCAGCCTCGTCATCCACGGGCGGAGCAAGGAGCGAAGCGACGCAGCGCAGACCCGAGGATCCATTCCGTTACGTTGAGGCGTTGCGACGGTTCAGAATTCTGCTCCGCCGCGCCCTTCGGTGAAGGTAACGGAATGGATCCTCGGGTCTCCGCGTCCGCTTCGCTCCCGCTCCGCCCGTGGATGACGAACTGAGAGGGCGCCGAAGCCATCTCTGACCGGCAAACCCAGGCTCACGCCACCAGATCCCGCATCGGCTTCAGGGCCGCCGACTCCGGAAACACCTTGTCGCCAAGCACCGCCGCCGACAGCCCGAACTGATCCGCCAGCAGCCCCTTCAGCACCGCGCGCACATCGCTGGTCGGCGCGAGGTCGCGGCCTTCATAGAGCTGCGCCGGCTTCAGTCCCGGCCAGTCGGCGATGACGCGGCCGCCCTTGATCGCGCCGCCGGCGAGCAGCACCACCGTGCCGGTGCCGTGGTCGGTGCCGACCGTGCCGTTGATGCGCGCCGTACGGCCGAACTCGGTGATCGCGACGACCGCCGTGTCCTGCCAGCGCGCGCCGAGCCCTTTCTCGAATTCCTCGAAGGCGCCGTCGAGGCCGCCGAGCAGATTGGCGAGCCGCCCCGTCGCGCCGCCTTCGTTGACATGCGTGTCCCAGCCGTCGAAGGCTAAAGCCGCAATGCGCGGCCCGTCATCGGCCGCCATCAGCCTTGCAGCACCTTGCGCCGACTGGCGCATGCCGGCGGCATTGTCGAGGCCGCCCTTCGGCTTCATTGTCTTGCCGTCTAGCTGGTCGCCCATCGCCATGCGGTCGGCGTCGAGACCTTTCTGCAGGGCTGCGGCCAGCAGCGGGTCGCGAGGTCGAGCACGCGTTCGGCCAAGGCGTCGCCGGGCGTGGGCAGCGCCTGTGGCGCCCAGCCGAGCACGGGCGCTGCGCCACGGATCACCAGCGGCGTCGACGGCCCGACCGCGAGTCCGCCGGCCTTCGCGATCCTGTCACCCGCCGGCAGGCTGGCTAGAGCCCGGTTGAGCCAGCCGGTGGTGGCGTTGCCCGGACCGGGAAGGCCGCTTTCCAGCACGTCCTGGCCGTCGAAATGCGAGCGGTCGCGATAGCCGGTCGCAGCGGCGTGCACGACCGCCGCTTGGCCCGCCTTGAACAGGCGCGCAAACACCGGCATTGCCGGGCTGACGGCAAAGAAACCGTCGAGCGGCATTGCCGGGTTGGCGCCTGAAAGCGAAAGCGCGATATCGCCATGCAGGCCGGCATAGTCCGGATCGCCGATCGGCCCGACCGTCGACAGCCCATCCAGCGCGCCGCGCAGCACGATGACGATCAGGCGCGGGTCGCGGCTGTCGGCGGCGCGGGCAAAGCGCGGCAGATGGGCCCAGGCAAACAGCGCCCCGCCGGTCATCAGCATCGCGCGGCGGGACAGGCTTGGGGTTTCGCAAAGAAGGCTCATGGCCGCGTCTCCATACTGATCATCGGCGTTGGAACTCGGGCGCCGTCAACAGCAGCGCGAGGCCCTGCTGCCTTGATTCGGCGCGAGCGATCGCCTCTCGCGTCTCCGAAGAGACCGAGGCGCCGAGAAGGCTGGAAAGCATCTCGTCGGGATTGCCGATGTCGTCGGCCTGCCGCGCGGCTTGCCAGGCCATATCGAGACGCGTCTTCATGCCTTCGGCCGACGCCCAGGCGTCGGTGCTGTCGGAAAAGCCGTTCGGCCCCGGCGGCTGCCACAGCGGCTCGCCGAGCACGTTCAGCCAGCGCAGCGACCGCTGCGGTTCGTTGCCGGCGGTCGCGCCGACCGCCGTCGCAGCGCGACGACATAATCCAAGGGCGAGCGCAGCTTCGTGAGCGGCGTCGACCAGGCTTCGGGCATGTCGATCAGCGTCAACGCGATCGAGCGCAGGTCGCCGTCGGTCTTGGTGAAGACCGAGGCCAGGCGGGCGATCGCCGCCGCTGGCGGATCGTCGGCGATGAAATGGCGGGCAAGCTTGGTGGCGATGTGCCGCGCGGTGGCCGGATGGCGGGCAATGTCGTTGAGCGCGGCCTCCGCCTGGCCCATGCCGCAGTCGGGATAGGTCTTGCCGAGCAGCGCCGCCTTGCCCGGCTGATGCGCATTGGTGTTGAAGACGAAGCTTCCCGGTTCTCCCAGCCGCCCCTCGCGGCCCGCCATGGTCCAGCCGGTCAGCATGGCGGCGAAACTGGTGACGTCCGCCTGGGCATAGCCGCTGCCGACGCCGAGCGTATGCAGTTCCAGGATCTCGCGGGCGAGGTTCTCGTTGAGGCCGCGGCCGCGCCGCTTGCCGGCGCGCGAATCAGGCCCGATGGACTGTTGGTTGTCGAGATAGAACAGCATCGCCGGATGATGCTCGACAGCAAGCAGCATATCGGCGAAGCGGCCGAGCACGAAGGGGCGGATCGCCTCGCGCTCGAAGGCGCCGGCGCTTGCCCGGACGACCGGCGCCTTGGCGATTGAAACGCAGAAATGGTTCGACCAGAAGCCGACCAGCCGCTCCACGAAGCCCGGCGCCGCAGCAAGCGCCTTGTCGAACCGGGCTTGCGCCTCGTCGCGATAGATATCGGCCTCGAGGCGCGGCACCGCGGGTTTGGCTTTTGCATTGGCCGGGCCGGCTAGATCATCGGCCGCCATCGGCTGCATGACGGCCGGCGCCTTTTCACTCCGCGCCGCCTTGCGCTCCAGGGCCGCCGCCATGCTGGCCTGGATCGCCGCCGTGCTGTCCAGCAGCCCGGCATTCCTCGGATCGTCGGGGGAAATGAGCGCGATATCCTGCTGCTTGAGCTCGGCCTTGAGGTAGCTGCGCGGATCGGCGGCGATCTTGCCGAAATCGTCGCCCGGTCTTGCGCCGAGACCGAAGCGGTGGAGCGCGACCAGCGCCGGATCCGGTCGGACGGAATTGGAAACGGGTGCGGCCAATGAAGCCTCCGTCTGGAGTCGGCGTCGATCGTGCCGGCCGACATGTTCGATGGTTCGCAAGAGCGCTCACGACGCCGGCCGCAGCACCGGCGCCATGAGCGGGCCGTTACCAGCGGCGCCAGTGGTGCCAGCGGTGGTAAGGATGCCAGACCGGGCCGACATAGACGCGCGGTCCGCCCCAGTAATAATAGCCGGGGTAGATCACCCGGCGATTGGGGACGCAGCGGCCCCAATAATTGGGATGCCAACCCGGACCGCAACCCCAGGCGACATGCTCGATCATTGCCGGCGCGGCGGGCGCAACCGGCGCGATCGGCATGGCCGAAGCCGCGCTTGCCGCGGCCGTGCCGCCGATGGCGAGCGCGGCGGCGAGCGAATATTTCGTCAGACTGTTCATGGGATACTCCCGAAAGTTCCGAGGTTGAAGAGAACCTGCCCGCCGCCGAAGGCGCTCACAGGCTTGTCCCTCTTTCCCTTGAACGGAGCGCGCCCGCTTTTTCCGTCGCCGCCTATGGCGATTTTTTTGCGGGTGGCGGCTGTCGGCCGGCACGCCGAAGCAGTGCGTCGGCCAGCAGCTGGCGGTCTTCCGGCGAGCCCGATGCAGCGAATTCGACGATGCGCTGTTCCAGCCGCGCCCGCACGGTGACATCAGCGTTGCGCGCTCGCTCCAGGGCGGCGGCAAGCGCGTTGCTGTCGAGGGTCGGCTGCTGCAGCAGGTTCGCCGCCTCGCGCCGCGCGGCCTGGGCGTCGAGGATCACGTCGCGGGACTCTCGGCGCACCTCGCGCAGCGCCTGGCGGAAAATCTTGCGGTCGGCGGCGGGCAGCCGGCCGCCTGCCGATTCCAGCGAAAAGCCCGGATTGGATTTGCCGATCAGCCAGCCCGCCCCGCCGGCCACCGCGCCGATCAGAAAGACGTTGAGCACCAGGGATGCCGCGACAAGACGGGGGTTCATAGGTCCTCCTCCACCTGGTCGGCATCGGGTCCGGCGTCGCCGAACGACGTCGCGTTGGCGTCCATGACGTAATGGTCGGACTGGATATCCGGGCTGACGACGGTCACCAGCGCCAGCCCTGCCACGGCGCCAGCGAGCCCGACGCCCGCAAGCCCGAAGCCCAGCCACCAGAACCGCCGGCGCCGCTCCTGCCTAACCTCGGTCGTTGCCTGGGCGACGATGGCGCGATGCAGCGCCGGGCTGGGCGCCTCGGCCCGATGCCGGTCGAGCATGGCGTCGAGCCTGCCGGCGCGCGCCAGGATGGCGCGGCCTTGCTCGGTCTCGGCAAACAGTGTCGCAGCGGCCTGATCGGCCCGCGGCCAGCGGTGCAACGCGCCGCCATAGACGTCAGCCAACGCGGCGAAGCGCCCGGCATCCATCGGCCCGCTTGTGGTTTTCTCAGCCATATCGTTCCCCCTTCCACCGTTTTGACGTGGCCCCCCACGCCCTCATCCGCCAAGCCGGCAACTCCCTTGCTTTCTCAGTCATCGCCATCATCTCCGATAAGCATCGCCTGCAGGGCGCGGCGACCCCGCGCGAGCAGGCTTTCCAGCGCATCGACGCTGACCTGCATGGCGCCGGCGGCCTCGATGTTGGACAGCTCCTGATAATAGACCAGCACGATCGCCTCGCGCTGGCGCGGCGCGAGGCGCTGCAGCGCCTGGTTGACCCTGCGCTCTTCGTCGCCCGGCATGGCATCGGGGAGCGGTGCGTCATCGGCCACCTCCGGCAGCTCGTCCGTTACCCATTCGCGCCGGCGCCGCAGCCGGTCGTAGCAGAGGTTGAGCGCGACGCGATGGATCCAGGTGTCGAATCGCGCGTGCCCCTGGCGCCAGCCTGAGGCGTGGCGCCAGATGCGCACGAAAGTCTCCTGCGCGACGTCCTCGGCCTCCGCCGCGTCGCCCAGCATCCGCGCGGCCAGAGCCAGGATGCGCGGTAGCTTGCGCGCCACCATCGCCTGCATTGCGGCGGGGTCGCCGGCGCCAATGCGGCGTACCAGTTCCTCGTCCGGATCGGCGCCCATCAACAGGGGCGCTCGCATGTGTCATTGCGCGGCATAACCTCTTGGTCATTGCTCCTGCTTGGGAGCGGATTTGTGGCTCGGCCGCTCGTCGGCGCCGAGCACCCCGTCGCCATTCTTGTCCAGCTTGGCGAAGCGCTTGGCGAGGAAAGCGTCGAGTTCGCCCTTGTCGACGAAGCCGTCCTTGTTGGCGTCCATGCGCGCGAAGGATTTGGCCGGATCGCCTTTTGCCTTGCGTTCGGTCTGGAAAGCGGTCCATTCGGCGAGGCTGACCTTGCCGTCATTGTCGGTGTCGGCCCGCATGAACGCCTTTTTCCGGCGCGCCTCGAACTTTTCCAGCGTCAGGCCGAACTTGGTTTGGTCAGGCTTGGCGGCAGCCCCAGTGTCCGGCGTCGTCTGGGCGGGGGCAGGCGTCGTCGTCTGGGCGACCGCGACAGTGGTCTGCAGGCCAAGGGCAAAGGCGAATAGGCGGATCATGCTCTCGTCTCCGGTTGGCGCGGCCATTGGCGGCCACGCTTCAGCCGTTGAACGCGGCGAGGAGCAAAATCCGTCGGTCCTTTTAGCCGGACGGCAATCCATCCGATACGGTTGCGCCGGACCGGAATGCGTCCGAACGGAAGCTGCGACTATCTCTGGTTGTCGACCACCACCAGCTGGTCCGGCTTGAAGCCGGCATGCTGCGGCGTCCAGACGTCGCCTTCGCGGTTGAACCAGTGGCACAGATACGTGCCGGAGGCCGCGCCGTCGCTGATAGTCATCTCCGGGCCTCCGGATTTCAGCCTGACGACGTCTCCGGTCTTGAAATTGTTGGGCATTTCGACCTCCCATGCTGACCGGCCGAGTTTCCCACCAACAGCTACTCCCGACAATGGTCGAGATGCGCCGATGACATGGTACAGGGTTGGGAAGATGTCGATGCCGCTTGGCTGGCACGCCGTGCAGCGCTCCATATGTGGCCGGATTATGTCGGGCTTCGCAGGCGAAGCGAGCGACCTGATCGCTCCGTGTCTTCAATCGCTGTCGTGCTGAGGGGCCGGCGGCTGCGCCGGCTGGCTGTCTTGTCCGGCCGGGCGGACGGTCATGGACCTTTCATTGGGCCACAATGCCTGTGCCTTCATAACCGCTGCCAGGAGATTCTCTGCTTCAACGCTTCC
Organism: Mesorhizobium sp. M2A.F.Ca.ET.039.01.1.1; assembly: GCF_003998035.1. Lineage (NCBI taxonomy): Bacteria > Pseudomonadati > Pseudomonadota > Alphaproteobacteria > Hyphomicrobiales > Phyllobacteriaceae > Mesorhizobium > Mesorhizobium sp. M2A.F.Ca.ET.039.01.1.1. The sequence goes on from NZ_RZRY01000108.1 coordinate 6,205, forward strand.
GATCTCGGTTAGAAGCGGGCTGTTGCCGCCTGCTGCGAAATCGACGTGATAGACAGTCCAACTCCTCATTGCATTTCCGGCAATTGCGTCTCGGCGCGGGCACGCGGATGGAAGCCCGGCTCGCTTTTGTGGTTAGGATTTTGAGGTCCGCGAGCCGGGCATGCGCCAACCGATGGGCGGGGGGCTTGGGGTTATCAGCCGGCGCGATGGCGAGACTGTCTGATTTGCCCCCTGGTCCACAATCGACCGAGGTCCATCCTGCCGGACGCATTGGTCCGAAAGGACAAAAGATATAGCCCCTTATTCCGTTGGGGCAGATTGCCTGTGCCGGTGATCTGTCAGCGCGGGCTTGGCAAAATCTGTCGGCGCCATCAGATACCTGTCTCAGGCCGCCGGCATTGGGCGCGGATCGAGTCCGGGTCAAAAGGCGACAAAGACGCCGCTCTGGAGAGCCGGCAACCCGCGCTGGATCACGTTTCTCCTGGATGGAGGCGAACCTCTTCCTCCGCAGGCAGCGTTTGCGGCTGAAGCAACTCGGAAGGCGAAAGTGGACCGCCTCAGGGCAAGGTCCACTGGCATCAGCGACCAAATCAAAGTTCGAAAGATCGGGTCGTCGCCATACCACCCGGTCATTTCATAGCGCTCCATCTCAGGGATACGGCCTGACCCTGGCGATCGAACCGGCGCATTCGGAGAGGCTTGTGCGGAAGAGCGAAAAACACTAAGCCAGCCCGCGTGGGGCCTGTAGCTCAATGGTTAGAGCCGGCGGCTCATAACCGCTTGGTTGGGGGTTCGAGTCCCTCCGGGCCCACCATTATCGTTATTTATCAATACTTTATAGGGTGGTTCGCCACGAGGTTCGCCAATAGGTTCGCCAAGCATCGGCTTGCGCGTCACCAGACGCACGACTCGGTCCATCCCCTGGACCGCCAGCCGAACCTGCGATGCCTCGCGCGAATAGAGTTCGGCATGGTCGATATCGTCGTGCCCGAGCACGTCCATGAGCTGCCTGGTTGATGCCTCGGCTTCCGCCAGATAGACGCCAAGCGACTTCCTCAGTCCATGCAGGGTCAGCCCCTTCGGCAGGCCGGCAAGCTTGCACCAATGCGCCATCATTCCAGTCAGCGACTTGGCGGAGAACGGATCTCCATAGCCGTTGACGAGGACAGTCTCGCCGCGCCTGTCGGCCGCATCCAGGATCTCAGACAGCATCGGTGTGATCGGCACGAAAAGGCGCTTGCCGCCAGTCCGCCCCTTATTCTTAGCCTGAACGATATCAAACCCGTCGAAGTGACGCTCGACGCCATCGATGAAGACACGGCGGGTGACCCTCTGGTCCCAGCGCAAGCCTGCGACGTCGCCGCGGCGGTTGCCGAGCCAAAGCGCCAAACCGTAACAGGTGCGTGCCGCCGTGCCGAGCTGCCAACGGTTTTCAAATTGCGCCATGGCCTCACGCGACCATGCTTTCCAGCCGGCATAGGCAGGACGCCACTCGACCGCTGCTGTGGGATCGATTTCGATCCAGTCTTGCCGAAGTGCGACATAGACCAGCTTGCGTATGCCGACCAATAGGTGCTTGGCCTTGTGGGGCGTGGCGATGAAGCGGCCTAGAAGCTCTTCAACATGGATGCGTCTAAGGTTCTTAACCGGCACATTCCGCCAGACGAGTGGGTGATCAGGGACCACCCGCAGTTCTAGAAACTCTTCGATGAGCCTCGTGTTCTTGCGCTTGCTGGCCCCGTCAAGCGCCAGCCACTTGATTGAGATCTTCAACCGTTGAAAGGCGGCTCCAAACGTGCCGGGCAGGGCAGCTCCGGGCATTTGGACGACAGGGGCCTTGGGGACTTTCCGGCCCTCGACCGCTGCTTGGTAAGCATCCTTGAAACCGGGTTGGTTTGGCGCCGGCAGACTGACAACACGCTCCTTCGTCCGATAGCGCCAGCGAAGTTTGCCGTGGCGATCGGTGTAGGAGGAAAGGCCAGGATATTTGTCGGTCATGACAGAACGAATCTATTCCCTGCGATGATTCCCTTGCAACAGGAAGTCGACGATATTCTCTTCATCGTCTCCAGGTAGTTCGGTAAACGCAGCCTCGAGTTTCAAGCGATCCCAGATCACGCGGCTGTCAACTTTCTTAGGCCTTGGCATGCGACGGTCAGCGACCATTTGGTCAAATTTGGTCACGCCCACGCCAACGTATCGGGCGGCTTCTTCACGTGAGAGACCCCGGGGAGGGTAGGAGAGGGAGTCGCTTGTCATGACTTCGCCAGCCTGCACGCCCTCGACTTTGCACGAGGACTTCTGTGCTGCGATTAGGATCTAAATCGCGACAGCGGCCTTCGGAAGAGACGTGATCGAACTGTGCGGTGAATTGCGGTCGAGGCGTATGAACGGGATCGTTCGAGTCGGAGGAGCGCAACCTCCCCCGACACTTGGAAGGGGCAATGCACTCTGCTCGGACGTCCTCGGTTGAAGCTGTTCCGAACCCGACGGTTAGGCCGAGTTGCACGCTCTGATCGGCTCAGCGACCCTGTCCGACAGATCGAGGTGATGGCGGACGCGTCGAAATGGTCTCGATAGTCTCAAGAAAATTGCTCCCCGCGGAAACGTCGGAGCGCTCACCGGTCTTGAGGAGTTCGACGTAAACGCGCTCGATCTTCTGCCTTCAGTTCGGCAATTGATTATACATCTGCCGATGGAGATCCACAGGAGTGTCCACTCTGGGTTCGAGCTTCTTAACATTCTCGCCAATCCAAACGTCTGCCTTGCATATACAAACGTTTGCAATTGTGATAGACGGTATTCTCATTCTCCTAAGATTTTGGCAGTGTGTGCGGCTTTGACGATTGCGATCTGGCTAATCGGAGTGTGGTCTGCGTTGGCACTTTAAATCTAATCCGACGTACAGGTCAGAAGGAATGGAATTGGAAAACGAAAACAAAGCCAAGCGCGCAAGCAGACGACGCACGACAATGCACGATATCGCGCGCCTTGCGGAGGTTGATGTCTCAACTGTCAGTCGGGCTCTAGCTGATTCGCCCCGGGTCACGGAGGAGACGAAACGTCGGATCCTCAAGATTGTACAGGATACCGGCTATGTCGTGAATCACGGCGCTAGGATGCTGCGGCAAAGTTATTCCGGTCAGGTTCTCGTAATGCTCCCCAGTATTGCGTTTACCTATTTCCCCGAAGTGGTGCTTGGCATTGAGGATTACGTTCAGGAACGCGGTTTCAGCGTGGTCGTGGGAAGCACCCGTTACGACCGGGGCAGAGAAGACGCGTTGGCGCAGCAACTCCTCACTGGAGCAGCAGATGGCATCATCTTTATGACTGGGATGATCCCAGAGCTGATCCGAACGTTCCCGGGGTTTGACCGCCATGTTGTCGGCATTTCACGTACGATACTCGATGACCGGATTCCGCAGGTAAATATCGACAACTACCTAGCTATGAAGACCGCCACTGAACACCTTTTGAGCCTTGGTCATAAATCAATTGCGCACCTGGCGGGAAATCAGAGAAGTCCTACTTTCCGTGCCCGCGCAGAGGCTTATCAGGAGTCGATGGGGGACGCCGGGCTGGGTCGCTATATCAAAATCGTCGCGTCCGATGAGTACAGCATCCAGGCCGGCACCGACAAAATGAACGAGCTCCTACAGGAGGGAACCAGGCCAACCGCGGTCATTTGCGCGGGCGACGATATGGCAATAGGGGCAATGCACGCGGCGCGCTTAGGAGGATTGGCAATTCCCGGTGATGTTGCATTTGTCGGCTTTGATGACCAGCCGTTTAGTGCCGTGTGGAACCCATCACTATCAACCATTCAAATTCCTCGTAGAGAAATGGGAATGGCGGGCGCTCGGCTCCTACTTGCCAACATGAATCTTGCAAACGACAAGCCCGAAAGCATTGTGCTGCCGCACAAGCTAATTGTTCGCGAAAGCTGCGGGGGATAGCGGCGTGCTGGTTCAGTGAGTGACGGGGACAAGCACTCATTGTTCCCGCAAGAGCTGATGATGCAATCCTGTATCTCGTTGATATTGGTTCGTGACTGAACGGGACAGGCAAAGCCATTGCACCATGGACGGCATACTCTGAGCAAGCGAGAATTACAGCGCCGAGCTGTTTGCGCTTTAGTCACGACGGCACGCCGACAACACTGCACCGAATTCTCCTGTTCCTGATCTGTTAGGTGCCCTCTCCGCGGCCTTCCAGGTCGTTGTCTTGGGGCATCGCCGTGCGTTCTGAGCCCTCGACACGGTGTCAGCGACGAAAAATTACGATTGACAGTCCAAACGATTGGATTGATAAGACAAACGATTGTAGTTAGCTAGCGTGCTTTCGCGGCCGTGGAGAGCGAATTCCTATGCCCGGTCCTTATGTCACCCCAGTTATTGGCGACGAGATGCTGCCGAGACGTGTGGATGCGGTCGTTATTGGGGGCGGCATCGTCGGCGCCTCGACTGCTCTGGAGCTTGCCGAGCGGGGCCATTCGGTCGCCCTTTGCGAAAAGGGTGGCATCGCGTGCGAGCAATCCAGCCGCAACTGGGGTTGGGTGCGCCTTTCTCGCCGCGACATCCGCGAGATGCCTCTTATGCTTGAGGCGTCCAGCATATGGGATGGTCTCGCCAAGAGAACCGGCCGCGAAACAGGCTACCGCCAGACGGGCATCGTCTTCACGACAGCGTCCGAGTCCGCACAAGCGCAAAATGCCAAGTATCGAGACCAACTTCAGGAATTTCAGATCCGCTCCCAGTTGCTGTCGACCAAGGAGGTCAAGGACAAATATCCCGATCTCGATCTGAAGCTTCATGGCGCGTTGGTTACGGCCGTCGATGGTCGTGCGGAGCCACAGCTGGCCGGGCCTGCTATTGCACTAGCCGCCCGCGATCGCGGAGCGAATATTTTGGTCGAATGTGCCGTTCGCGGTCTCGAGCTTTCGGCCGGTCGTGTGTCCGGCGTGGTTACCGAACACGGGACCATCACTTGTGATGCTGTTGTTCTTGCTGGTGGTGTCTGGAGCAACTTTTTCGCCCGCCGCTATGGGATCGACATTCCACAGCTCAATGTCACGGCTTCCGTACTCCGGACCAACCCTTTTGAAGGCGGGCCCGAGGAAGCGATCTGGTGCGAAGAATTTGCCCTGAGAAAACGTCTGGACGGTGGCTACACGATCGCTTCCGGCCATGAAAACATCGTTGATATCGTGCCGCGCTCCTTCAAGTACATGTTTCGGTATCTGCCGGCGCTTCGCAACGATTGGAAATCCCTCAACTTCCGGATCTCAGGGCAATTTCTCAAGGATATCTCCGATGCCAAGCTGCGACCGCTGGACCAGGCCAGCGCGTTCGAATACACGCGCGTCCTCGATCCCGTACCCTCGAAAAAACTCACTGATGGCGCTCTCAAGGCCCTCGCCAAGCGCTGGCCCGTCTTTAGTCAGGCGACGATCGCACAACGGTGGGGCGGCCTCATAGACGTTGCCCCAGACGCCATCCCTGTCATCGACGAAACGCGAAAGATTCCGGGTTTCTTCATCGCTACAGGTTTTTCCGGGCACGGATTTGGCATCGCGCCAGCCGCTGGACGGCTGATGGCGGACCTCGTCACCGGAAAGTCGCCGATCGTCGATCCGAAAGCCTTCAGGCTCTCGCGTTTTACCGACGGCAGCAAGATCGTTCTCTCGCCTGAGCACGCTTAAGCTTCGGCACGCGCCCTGTGGGAAAAGCGGCACTCAAGCGGGTTTCAACGCAATACGATAGGAGAAACACTATGGAGTATCGGCTGCTCGGCCGTTCGGGCCTAAAAATTTCGTCCGTTACCATGGGCACGATGACCTTCGGCGGTGAGGGATGGGCAAGGCAGACCGGCAATCTCGGTGTTTCCGATGCGACGCGCCTTGTTGATCTTTGTCTGGATGCGGGCGTCAATCTGATCGACACCGCCAATGTCTATTCCGGTGGCAAATCGGAAGAGATCATCGGCGAAATCCTCGGCGGAAAGCGCAAGGGCGGCCTATTGCTGGCCACCAAGGCGCGTTTTCGTATGGGTGAAGGCCCAAATGAGGTTGGTTCATCCCGGCACCACCTCATCGCCGCCTGCGAAGCAAGTCTTCGCCGTATGAAGACCGACGTTATCGACCTCTATCAGCTGCATGAATGGGACGGTCAAACGCCACTCGAGGAAACGATGGAGGCGCTTGACACGCTCGTTCGTGACGGAAAGGTCCGTTATATCGGCTGCTCGAACTTTTCTGGCTGGCATATCATGAAGGCGCTCGGCGTGAGCGATAAAGACCGACGCCAGCGTTTCGTCAGCCAGCAGATCCACTACACGTTGGAGGCGCGAGACGCCGAATACGAACTGCTGCCGGTGTCCATCGACCAGGGCCTCGGAACTCTAATCTGGAGCCCGCTCGCAGGTGGCTTGCTTTCCGGCAAGCATCGCCGCAACCAGGCCGTCCCGGAAGGAACCCGTCAGTTCGCCGGTTGGACCGAGCCGCCGATCCGCGACGAAAACCGTCTCTGGAATATCGTCGATACCTTGATTTCGATCGCCGAGGACCGCGGCGTATCCGCCGCGCAGGTTGCTCTTGCCTGGCTGATCGGCCGCAAGCCCGTGACTTCCGTCGTCATTGGCGGGCGAACGGAAGCGCAATTTAAGGACAACCTGGCCGCAGCCGACCTGAAACTGACGGACGACGAACGCAATCGGCTGGATGCCGTTAGCCTCCCTCCCGTCATCTACCCCTATTGGCATCAGCAATATGTCAGTGACAGGCTAAGCGAGGCGGACATGGCCCTGCTTGCCCCGCATGTGACGTGAGAGATGCGCAGCCGCTGCATGCATTTAAGTGCTCACGCGATCTGAGGCCGTGGGGCTCCGAGATCTACCGCCGCAGCCTGAAAATCAAATCCGCGATCGGTCGCCACTTCGATGGAGCCGTGGAAAACGGCGCGCTTTTCGTTCCGCAACGCAACTTGCCACATTAAAGGAGAAGGCAATGTCTAACCTTGTAACTTTCAGCCTGGATACCGATACGCTTCCCGAGCCGACGAGCCGCCAGCCAGTGGCGCCGGAACTGATCTCTGGCGAAGCCCCCACTTTCCGCAGTTGGGTTCAGGATCTGTCGTTTGGCGAGATGGTTCGGACCGGCATCTGGGAAGCAACACCTGGGCTGACTCAGTGCCTGAAGCCCACGAATTATGAATATTGCTACATCATGGAAG
>NZ_RZRY01001090.1:0-1555 GCF_003998035.1 Mesorhizobium sp. M2A.F.Ca.ET.039.01.1.1
ACGTCATAGGTGGCGCCGGCATCATCGAGCGCGGCTGTCGCGCCTTCCAGAAGCGCGTCGGCCAGATCGTCGTGAAAACGCGCTTCGACAATGAGCAGATGCGCCTTCGCCTTCGGGCGAATGAACGCTTTGCCGTGTTGGGATGTGCCTGCCATAAAAGTCTCCGGGGGGTTGCCGGTGACTTATGCCGAAGCGGGGTTGATCGCAAGCGGAAGATTGTTGCAGTCAGACGCCAGTAGCCTGGCGATAGCGACGCACCGTATCCCTCAGACGATCGTTCGCCGGCCGCGGATTGGTCAGCGCTTCAATGAATACCTTGCGATCGTTGACCGGCAGATTGAGGCCGTCGCGTCCTCGACGTGGAGCTTTTCCCGCCAAGCGGAGCCAATCTCGTCTTTGGTCATCACAGCCCTTCCTTCCCCGCCTCCGCCAAGCGCGCGGCGTAGCGGGCCATGGTGTCGATCTCGATGTTGACGCGGTCGCCGGCCTGGCGCTCGCCCCAAGTGGTGACGCTCAGCGAGTGATGGATGAGAAGAACATCGAAGCGGGTGCCCTGGACCTTGTTGACGGTGAGCGATGTGCCGTCGAGTGCGACCGAACCCTTCGGCGCGATGAACTTCGCCAGATGGCGCGGCGCCTCCAGCGTGAAGCGCACGGCGTCGCCCTCCTCCTTGCGCTCGACGATCTCGGCGGTGCCGTCGACATGGCCGGAGACGATGTGGCCGCCGAGCTCGTCGCCGACCTTCAGCGCCCGTTCGAGATTGATCCGGGTGCCGGATTTCCAGCTCGACGCGGTGGTCAGCCTCAACGCTTCCTCCCAAGCCTCGACCTCGAACCAGCGCGCGTTCGAGCCATGTTCGGGGAGCGCCGTGACGGTGAGGCAGACGCCGCCGCAGGAGATCGATGCGCCGATGGCGATGGTCTCCGGATCGTAGGCCGTGTCGATGCGCAGCCCGACGCCTTCGGCGAGCGGCTTCACAGCGGCTACCGTGCCAACGTCGGTCACAATTCCCGTAAACATCAGAGAGCTTCTTTCGTTTTGACCTGATCTGATCCAAAAACCGGTTTCCACTTTTTGGGATCATGGTCTTACCCACTCGGCGTAGCTGTCCTCGCCGAAGCGCATGTCGCGCAGTTTGCGAAATCCGGCCGGGATATGGTCGGCGTCGATCGGCGATGCAATACCGTCTTCGCCAATGGCGTCCGGCCCCTGGAACAGCACGATACGGTCGACAAGGTCTTCCTCGAGGAAGGCCTTGGCCACCTTGGCGCCGCCTTCGACCAAAACGCTTGCCATGCCGAGCGCGGCAAGGTCTTCCAGCAATTCCGGCAGGGCGACGACGCCCTCATGGGTTTCGGTGCCGATGAAGCGCACGCCGGCGCGTTCGAGCGCGGCCCGCCGGTGCGGGTCGGCTTCGAGGCACGAGGCGACATAGAGCGGAACGCGGTCGACGCCGGACACCAGCTTGGATGTCTCCGGCAACCGGATCTGCCGATCGAGGATGATGCGCGCCGGCGAGCGGTTCTCCAGCCCCGGCAGGCGCACGGTCAGCGC
>NZ_RZRY01001091.1:0-1552 GCF_003998035.1 Mesorhizobium sp. M2A.F.Ca.ET.039.01.1.1
CGGCGACATCGATCGCCTTCGTCGGCTCCTTGGTCGGCGTGTTGTCAACGACCAATAGTGGCTCGAGCGGGTTCTCGGTGGCAGCCCTAACCCCGGGATCGACGTGGGGCTGGACGAGGCCCGGCCGAAAGTTGCCGGCCTCCGGGGACAGGGCCCACTGGCCGACCTTGGCCCGCACGCTATCGTAGAATGGAATGGGGTCGCCGTTGACGATCTGGCCCGCGTCGCCACTCCCGATCGTGATGGTCTCCTCGAAACCGTCCGCGTCACGGTCACGCACACCGCTGCGAGGACTGTCGTCGACGACGATCAGGCGGCCCCGCTGATCGACCGAGAGGCTCGGGCTGGGATCCAGGATCGCGGCGGCGATGCGCTCGTGGAGCGTCGCCCATTGTGCTTCGCGGCCGACGACATCGGGGTGCTGGCTATAGACCCGCATCCCAAAGCCGATGATCGACAGGAGCAAGTGCTGGAAACCAAGCGCCCACGCGACGGGCTGCCCCTCGTGTGGGAGCATGCTCGAAAGGAGCCTAGAGAATGTCCTTGCTTGGTCGAGCGCGTCGCCGATTTCGGACGGCGGGAAGACCGATCCGGGGCGGCATTTCACCTCGATGGGCGTGAGATGGATGCGCACCCCGTTGGGGCCCAACTTCACGCCGACGACCAGCAGGTCGGGCCGCGATAGGGAGGCGTCCTTCTTGTCCTTGCGAAGCGACTTCGCGAGGTCGGCGAAATATCCCCGGAAAGGATCGACAGGCACAATGATGCATACGGCAACGTCCTCGCCCATGCCATCTATGACCGGGACGAGGCTTTCGCCCGCGCTGGAGAGCCGGAAGCGGTCTTGCAGCAAGCGCACGGCGATGAACAATCCGAGGTCACCCGTCGCCCCGGCGTTGTCTCCAGCGAGCCCCCTGATAGTAGGGATGCCGCGTCGCGCAATTTCTAGCAGGACGTCCTGCACTTGGTCGGCGTCGATCCCCGCACAGCCCGGTAGGCGCGCAAGCGCCTTGGACAGAGCCTCGCGATCGGCTTGCTTTACCTTGGACAGCAGGTAGTAGCCGTTTGTGTCGCCAGCCCGGTGCGAGTAGGACGGCATGTCATAGTCCCAGAGGTAGGCGTCCTCGAGCCATCCCCCGAGGAAGCATGCTGGATCGATCGCCGACGACGATACGGCGACAAAGTCGGTGTTCCGGGTTTCCAGCATGTCGCGCACTGCGTTCACATTTGGCGCGAAGCGCATCCCCGTCCGCCGATCGCCAAGACTCTCCATGGCACCGACACAGGCGGCGACTTTGTCGGCGAGAACGTCGCCCGATGCAGGAGCCGGAGCCGACTGCCGGGTCTCGCTGAGGAATGCGCGAGGAAGCTGGCGCCTGACCCTGTGCCTCAGCAGGCCGCCATAGCCGAGTGGCGAACGGCCCTCCACGGCGGCTGCGCTTGGTTCCGACATGTCGAGTTGCGCGATGATGCCAAGGTCGGGATTGGCCTTAAGCGGTTGTCTCGCGAACCACCTGACGCTATTGCGGGTATCCTCCGAGAGGTTCGCGAT
>NZ_RZRY01001092.1:0-1549 GCF_003998035.1 Mesorhizobium sp. M2A.F.Ca.ET.039.01.1.1
GTGTCGGACAGCACGAAATGACGTATGCCGAGATCCTGGTATTTGCGCAGTGAATTGGCAACGTCGGCAGCCGAACCGACCAGCCAGGTGGTGCCGGCGCCGCCGCCGCCGAATTTGCCTGGGGCAGTATAAAGATTGTCGTCGAGCACCTCGCCACGCGCCTGCAGGTCGAGCAGCCGTTTTTGGCCAACTGCAACGGACCGATGGGGATCGCTAAAGGAGACGCCTTCGCGCCTCGCGATTTCGGCAACCTTCGCCTCGGCGTCGGTCCAAGCCTGGCCGGCGGTATCGCGGACCAGCGTGGTAACGCGTAACCCGAATTCCAGTGGGGGAAGGTCGCGATCCAATTTTTTGCTGAGGACCTTAAGACGCTCGATCCGCTCTGCTATGTCATCGAGCGGTTCACCCCAGAAGAGCTGGACATCCGCTTCGGTGGCCGATACCCGCTCGGCCGCCTCCGAAGCGCCGCCGAAATAGAGTTTTGGATGCCGACGGTCACCGCGCACCTCGATGCGTGGCACGACGGTGGATTGGGTCACCTGGAAATGTTCGCCGATATAGGTGACGTTCACCTCGGTCCAAAGTTTTCGGACAAGCCGCAAGAATTCCTTGGTCCGGGCATAGCGATGCGGCTGGTCCCCCTCGCTGTCGCCATATGCTTCAAGGTTGTCCAGTCCCGATACGATATTGATCCGCACGCGTCCGCCCGTCAGGTGGTCAAGCGTGGCTGCGGCGGACGCGAGGTTCGCCGGCCGCCAGTACCCCGGCCGGATAGCGATGAGCGGTTCGAAGGAGGTCGTCTGCGCTGCAAGGGCAGCGGCAAGCGTGAAAGTGTCAGGACGGCCCCAGCCCGTTCCGATCAAGGCGCCCTTCCAGCCATTGTCCTCAATCGCTTTCGCATGGCCCGTCAGGGTCTGGAGGCTGTTGTGATTTTCGACGACAGTATCGCCCCGATGCCCGGAGTTGACCTCGTTGGGGATGTACCAAAGAAATTCGGATTTGCTGCTCATGCGACCTGGTCTGCAATTTTGAGTGTGAGAAGACCGGTTTCTCGTCGGCCCGGAACATCTGAAGCGTGTCTTAAGGTTCTGGGCCGCGACGATTACATCATCCCGCTATCCGCGCTTCAGGCACGCGGTGAGCCTGGAGGGCAAAGCTGTTGGGCGGACGCCGCAGCCCCAGGTTCTCCCTGAGTGTGGTGCCTTCGTATTCGTGTCGGAACAGGCCGCGTTTTCGCAGAATGGGGACGACCTGATCCACGAAGTCGGTCAAACCCGTCGGCAGTATAGGCGGCATGATGTTGAAGGCATCGGCCGCGCCGTTCTCGAACCATTCCTGCATCGAGTCGGCGATCTGTTCAGGCGTGCCCACCACTGTGCGGTGGCCACGGGCAGTGGCGACTGCGAGATAGAACTCACGCAGCGTTAAATTGTTACGCTCCACCAGGTCGGAGACGAGCTTCAGGCGGCTTTTGTTGAGCTCGGTATCGTGCGGCAGGGGCGGGGCCGGATTATCGAGCGAATAGCCGGAGAGATCGAGACCTTGGTAG
>NZ_RZRY01001093.1:0-1543 GCF_003998035.1 Mesorhizobium sp. M2A.F.Ca.ET.039.01.1.1
TGTCGCCGGTCACCCGGCACCATATTGAAATTCGCAATCATACCTGCACGCGATAAGCGCTCGGCATAGGCTTTGCCTGACAGCGGCCGGTTCCGAAGATCAAGGATCAGCATGTGATTGTCAGTGCCCCCGGTGACGAGTTCATAACCTCGCTCCAGAAGCGCCCGGGCCAGAGCCTTGGCGTTGTTGACGATCTGCTGACCGTAGATACGAAAGGACGGGTTCGCTGCTTCCTGCAAAGCGACGGCAAGCGCGGCGATAGTATTCATATGCGGTCCGCCTTGCAGGAGAGGGAACACGGCGCGGTCTATGCGTTTGGCCAGATTGTGTTAGCTGTTCGGATGATAAAGCGACTGATAGCGATCTTCATTCTTCGACAGAATGAAGCCTCCGCGGGGCCCGCGGATCGACTTATGAGACGTGCTGGTGACGACGTCGCAATGGGCCACGGGATTCGGATGCGCTCCGGCGACAATAAGGCCGCTGATGTGCGCAATGTCGGCCACGAGATAGGCGTTCGCCTCCGCAGCGATTTCGGCCATTGTCGCGTAATCAAAAATACGCGGATAAGCAGTTCCGCCGACCCAAATTAGCTTCGGGCGTTCCCGCTTGGCGGTCTCGCGCAAGCGGTCATAGTCGATTTGCTGCGTCTTTTCGTGCAGCCTGTATGGGACTCGCTGATAATCGGTGCCGGAGAAGTTGACTGCCCAACCGTGCGTCAGATGGCCGCCTTCGGGTAAAGGCAAGCCCATGACTTTGTCTCCCTGAAACAAAAGCGCGCGATAGACAGCCTGATTGGCCGGCGAGCCGGAATATGGCTGGACGTTAGCGTGTTCACAGCCGAATAGCGCCTTTAAGCGCTCGATAGCGAGGTTTTCAAGCTCATCGACGATCTCGTTTCCGGCGTAGTAGCGCGCACCGGGGTATCCCTCGGCATACTTGTTGGTGAAAATCGAGCCGGCGCTTCCAACACCGCCGAGGAGGCAAAGTTCTCGGAGGCGATAAGTTTGAGAGTTGTCCGCTCCTGGCGCTCCTGTTTTAGAAGCAGTTCGTGAACGCGGCAATCGACCGCTGCCAGGCTAGCCTGTCTGTTGGTGTCGGGGCGCGCGATGGCTGCGTCAGCGGAGTTCTTCATGATAGTTTCGCACTCCCTAGGCAGATCTTTTCCGAATCAAGCAGCAGTCCCGTTGGACGACGCGTCTTGGACCGCCTCGAGCCGCTCCAGGTCCAGCTTATGATAGCCATCGTCGTGGGGGAGGAGATCGACCAAGAATTGAGCCAGCCCGCCATCCCTGCTTCCTGTCTGCAGATGGTACGAAGACTGCGGACGTTGTTCGTTGCAGCAAAGAAAGTTGGCTCTAGTGAGCACCCTCACGTGTCGCACAACTTGCTCGCGACGCAGACCCAGAACTTCCGCCAGCCCGCAGATCGTTAGGTCCGCATGTGCGCAAAGGCCCAGAATTCGAAGACGATCAAGATGCGCTGCCGTCTGCAGGCGGCTGACCAGTGTCTTCATTCTTCAACAGCCCGTAAAAGACTGGAT
>NZ_RZRY01001094.1:0-1541 GCF_003998035.1 Mesorhizobium sp. M2A.F.Ca.ET.039.01.1.1
GGCCATGGTCGGCGCGAGTCCCAGATATTCGGCTATGGTCGCCGGAACATGCTGCGGCGTCTCGCCGACCTGCGGCCCGACCAGCAGCCCGTCGATAGCCGCCGGCTCCAGCCCGGCGTCGAGCACCGCCAGGCGCGAGACCTCGGCGATCATCTCCAGCGTCGTCACGCCGCTGGTCAGGCGCTGCGGCTTCAACTCGCCGATGCCGACGACCGCTCCCTTTGCCCGGCTCATGCCGCCTTGCTCCGGTCGAGCGCGCGGTATTCGTCGAGGCAGGCGGGATTGGCGAGCGAAGCCATGTTCTTGACCGGCTTGCCTTCGAGCGTGGCGCGGGCGGCACCCTCGACGCGCTTGCCGTTCAGCGTATAGGGCACGGCCTGCACCGCGTGGATGCGATGCGGCACGTGACGGGGCGAGGCGCCTTCGCGGATCGCTTTGCGAATTCGCATGGCGAGCTCGGGGGTCAGCGCAAAGCCGTCGTTGAGCTTGACGCAGAGCACGATCTCCTCGTCGCCTTCGATGGGCGCGCCAAAGACCAGGCAATCCTCGATCTCGGCAAAATTCTCGCAGGCGGCGTAGATTTCCGCCGTGCCGATCCGCACGCCGCCGGGCTTCAGCGTCGTGTCCGAGCGGCCGTGGATGACGCCAGAGCCGTAAGCCGTCATCTCGGCGACGTCGCCATGTGTCCAGATCTCGCGGCGTGCGGCGAAGTAGGTGGCGTGATAGCGCGCGTCGCCGTCCTTGCCCCAGAAGGCCAGCGGCATGGACGGGAACGGCTCGGTGCAGACGAGATCGCCCTGCCGGCCGATGACCGGCGCATTGCGCTCGTCCATGACGCCGACGGCGAGGCCGAGCCCTTTCACGGTCAGCTCGCCGCGCCGCACAGGATGGATCGGCGATCCCAGCAGGAAGCAGCCGATGATCTCGGTGCCGCCGGAGATCGAAGCGAAGATCATGTCGCGCTTCACATGATCGTAGACCCAGTCGAACTGCCCGGGTGAGACGGGCGCACCGGCCGACAGCAGCGAACGCAGCGACGAGAGATCATGCAGGCGCCCCGGCGCGTAACCTTCGGCGGCAAGTGTCGCCAGGTATTTAGGACTGGTGCCGAAATGCGTGACGCGAGCGCGCTCGGCCATTTTCCAGAGCGGACTGGGGTCGAGGCGATCGGCCGATTTCAGGATCGGCGCGCCGTCATAGAGCACCACGCTCGCGCCGCAGGCCAGACCTGAGATCAGCCAGTGATACATCATCCAGGCGGTGTTGGTGTACCAGCTCATGACGTCGCCCGGGCGGACGTCGCCGTGGAGCAGGTGCTCCTTCAGGTGCTGGAGCAGCACGCCGCCGGCGCGATGGACGATCGCCTTCGGCGCGCCTGTCGTGCCGGAGGTGTAGAGCACATAGGCCGGGTGGTCGAAGGGCACGCGCTCGAAACTGAGAGGAGCGTCGCGGCCGAAATCGTCGAACGAAATGCGATCCGCCGCGCAATCCGGCTTGGTGCCCGGTTCGCCGGTCAGCACCAGCGTCGTCACCGTCGGCAT
>NZ_RZRY01001095.1:0-1533 GCF_003998035.1 Mesorhizobium sp. M2A.F.Ca.ET.039.01.1.1
GCGGTTGTCCGTGCAGGCATGTCATCCCCCTCGACATAAACCATCGCCGGGCAGATTCGACCCGGCAGGCGGGCGTTGTCAAATCATGTCCAGCCGCCAAAACACGATCTGGTGAATCGCCTCGATCACGGCGCTGAGCTAGGATCGGCAAGGGTTTAGCTGATTTGAGGGGCACCGAATGGCGGTTAGGCGTCGCGCATTGTCGCTGTTGTGCTTGCCTCTCGCCCTTGTGCTCCCGCTGACATTGCAGCGCGTGTCCGCCGAGGAAGCCGTCATGTCGGCGACTTTCGAAGGCAAGCCCTGGACGGCGTCCTTCACCTTGGCCCAGACGATGCAGATGGGCGGCAAGCCGATGCTGAACTTGTCGGGAACAGAACAGGGGTCGCCGACCATGACCTTCAATTCGATGCTCGAGCTCAAGGATCCGAACGACCTTGCCGGCGCCTATCCGCTCAAGACGGGCTCGCCCGCCAACAGCGCCAATTTCAACGTTCTCAATTCCGGCGCCATGGTAGGCCATATCCGTTTCAGCAGCGGCAAGATCGTCATCGACAAATACGACGCAGCCGCAAAGACCATTTCCGGTCATTTCAGCGCCTCGGGAAAAGACGAATCGGGCAAGCCCGAAGAGGTCACCGACGGCAAATTTTCGGGCATTCCGGTCACCGCCCAGTAGCCATTTCGGCTGATCGGCACCCCTTTTCGTTCACAAACCCGTGTTTTTTGCTTCCCTAAGGTAAGCTTTTCGCCTGGTAGCTGAATTGCCCTTAAGACGCTGGAATAAGAGCGGAATTCACCGAGACAAATCCTATCTCGGGATTGGCTTTCTGTTGCCCTCGCGCCACGACGCGTAACCCTGCTCACATTCCTCGCCAGAAAATTAATTGAAAATGATCAATTGGTGTTACCATGTGTAACAAAACTAGAAAGGTTTGGGCGGGATCGTGACTGGGGTCGGTAGACCGCAACGTACAGTACCGGAGCAAACATCCAGTGAGGCAAGGACCTCGCACCTGACGCCGGTATCGTCGATGCGTACATTCTGGGGGCTGATGCGAGCGTACTGGTTCTCCGACCGGTGGAAGGAAGCCTGGACGCTCACCTTCGTCATCGCCGCCCTCACCGCTCTCTCCAGCAAGGCCGGCGTTTGGTTTGCCGTGGCGTTGGGCGAACTCGGCAATTCGATCGCTTTCCTCCACGATGCCGCCAACACCCATCCGCTGCAGACCATCCTGACCAACGCCGGCATACTGGTACTGCTGGTGATCCTGAAAGATGCCGGCTTCACCGGCGTGCGCAACCTCGTTTCAACGACCCTGCACCGCAAATGGCGCGGTTGGCTGGACAACCAGTTCAACCAAGCCCTGCTAGACGGCAATCATACCCATTTCCATGCCCAGCATGGTTCGGCGGCCAGCGGCATCGTCGCTCCCGACAATATCGACCAGCGCATCCAGGAATCGATCAAGGACATGACCGGCGGAGCCATCGGGCTTGCCATGGGCGTGCTTGGCGTAGCGACGTCGCTTTATT
>NZ_RZRY01001096.1:0-1533 GCF_003998035.1 Mesorhizobium sp. M2A.F.Ca.ET.039.01.1.1
GCGTCACCGTCAATGTGCTGGGGCGCAACGTCACGGCGAAGATCGCCAATTTTCGCCAGGTGCAGTGGGAGACGATGGGCATCAACTTCGTCATGGTGTTCTCGCCCAACGCCTTTGCCGGGGCGCCGCATGGCTGGCTGGCGACGCTGACCGACAAACAAGCCTCCACGGCCGACGACGCAAGGCTGCTCAACGCCGTCACCCGCGCCTTCCCGGCGGTGACGACGGTGCGCGTTAAGGACGCGCTCGACATCGTCAACCGGCTGGTCGCGCAACTGGGGACGGCGATCCGCGCCGCCGCCGGCGTCGCGCTGATCGCCTCGGTGCTGGTGCTCTCGGGCGCCTTGGCCGCCGGCAACCGGGCGCGCATCCATGACGCCGTGGTGCTGAAGACGCTTGGCGCGACGCGGCGGACGCTGATTGCCGCCTTCTCGCTCGAATATGTGCTGATCGGCCTTGCGACAGCGCTGTTCGCGCTGGCCGCCGGCGGTATCGCCGCCTGGTTCGTGGTCGCGCATATCATGACGCTGCCGTCGCATTTCATGCCGGAGGTGGCGGTGGCGACGATCCTGGTCTCGCTGACGGTCACCGTCGGCATCGGCCTTGCCGGCACCTGGCGGGTGCTCGGCCATAAGGCGGCGCCGGTGCTGCGCAACCTCTAACCGAGCGCGGCTCCAAGTCCCGGCCCGATTAAATCTCTGTAAGAATGCCCGCCGGAAGGCCCAAAAACCGGCCTTTCGCACTCTCACAAAGCGTTACGACCCGTTACCGTCTTGTTCTTGACGTCAAGAACCATCATATTTCGCAACAGGCATGCTGGAGTCCCGCCAGCGGCGCCTGGTCCAGGGATCAATCCAAGCGGACCTGTCACCGGACGGGGCAGAAGCAACAGAGGATTTCCAATGGCTGATCCCATTCGCAACTACCAGACGGGCGCCGCCTCCGGCGCGCGCGTCGATATCGATCAGGGCCTGCGCGCCTATATGATCAAAGTCTACAACCTCATGGGGCTTGGCCTGCTCATTACCGGCCTTGCCGCCTGGGGCGCCTTCCACCTCGCCGTCACCGGCGACGGCCAACTGACCGGTTTCGGCCAGCTCATTTACGCCAGCGCGTTCCGCTGGGTCGTCATCCTGGCGCCGCTCGCCGCCGTGATGTTCCTGTCGTTTCGCATCCAGTCGATGAGCGTGGCGGCGGCGCAGACCACGTTCTGGGTCTATGCCGGCCTTGTCGGCCTGTCGCTGTCGACGATCTTCCTCGTCTACACCGGCACCAGCATCACCCAGACCTTCTTCGCCACGGCCGCGGCCTTCGGCGGTCTGTCGCTCTACGGCTACACGACCAGGCGTGACCTGTCGGCGTTCGGCTCGTTCCTGATCATGGGCGTGATCGGCCTGCTGATCGCGATGCTGATCAACATCTTCCTGCAGTCGTCGGCGCTCGCCTTCGCCATCTCGGCGATCGGCGTGCTGGTCTTCGCCGGCCTCACCGCCTACGACACGCAGCGGATCAAGGAGATGCATTTCGAGGGTG
>NZ_RZRY01001097.1:0-1531 GCF_003998035.1 Mesorhizobium sp. M2A.F.Ca.ET.039.01.1.1
GTGCAGCAAGGGCTGGAGCAGGTCGCAAGGGATGCCGCCAGGAAGCTTGGCCCGAAACTTTCCATCGCCATGGTGATGGCCGATGCGCGCACCGGCGACATCCTCGGCGAGGTCGGTTCGGCCGATTTCTTCGACGCCAGCCGCTCCGGCTGGATCGACATGACCAGGGTGGTGCGCTCACCCGGCTCGACGCTGAAGCCTTTCATCTACGGCTTGGCCTTCGAGCAGGGGCTGGTGGCGCAGGAGACGATCATCGAGGACAGCCCGGCCGATTTCGGAGGCTACCGGCCGAAGAATTTCGACATGGGCTACCAGGGCGACGTCTCTATCCGCCAGGCGCTGCAATTGTCGCTCAACGTGCCGGCGATCCGGGTGCTCGACGCCGTCGGCCCGGCGCGGCTGACGGCACGCTTCCGCCAGGCCGGCGTCAACCCGATCCTGCCGCCCAACGAAGCGCCGGGCCTGGCGATCGGCCTTGGCGGCGTCGGCGTGACCTTGCGCGACCTGGTGCAGCTCTATACCGGGCTCGCCAATGGCGGGAAGATGCACACGCTGCATGACGGCACCGAGCCGGCCAATACCGAGCGCACCACAGCCACCATCCTCGACGACCAGGCGGCCTGGCAGATCAACGACATCCTGTCCGGCGTGAAGCCGCCAGAAGGCGCCATGCAGCACGGCATCGCCTACAAGACCGGCACCTCCTATGGCTATCGCGATGCCTGGTCCGTCGGCTTCGACGGCCGCTACGTGCTGGGCGTCTGGGTCGGCCGCGCCGATGCCAGCCCCGTCCCCGGCCTGTCGGGCTATGTCTCCGCCGCACCCATCCTATTCGAAGGCTTCGTCCGTTCCGGCCTCGCCAGCGTGCCGCTGCCCGGCCGGCCGCCGGGTGTCTTCAATCCCAAGCGCGAGGAATTGCCGGTGACGCTCGCCCGCTTCGGCGCCGGCGCCGACGGCCTGGTGCAGGCCACCGCCACCGAGCCGGCGCCGACCATCATCTTCCCGCCCAATGGCGCCCGCGTAGACCTCGGCACCAACTCAGCCGACGCAACGCCGCTGGTGCTGAAGCTGCAGGGCGGCCGCGCGCCGTTCCGTTGGCTC
Source organism: Mesorhizobium sp. M2A.F.Ca.ET.039.01.1.1 (assembly GCF_003998035.1). NCBI lineage: Bacteria > Pseudomonadati > Pseudomonadota > Alphaproteobacteria > Hyphomicrobiales > Phyllobacteriaceae > Mesorhizobium > Mesorhizobium sp. M2A.F.Ca.ET.039.01.1.1. The sequence goes on from NZ_RZRY01001097.1 coordinate 1,102, forward strand.
GCCAACGGCAGGCCGCTCGCCGGCATCGACCGCCGCCGCACCGCGACCTGGCAGCCCGACGGCACCGGCTATTCGACGCTGACGGTAATCGACGCCGCCGGCCGGGCGGCGAGCGTGAAGGTTTTCGTTGAATAGGATGCGGCAAGCGATTCTGCGGGGTGCGCTTCTTAAGCCTTCGGCGCGGGGAGTTTCTCCCTTGATGTTTGGCGCGAGGCCCCCTCTCTGCCCTGCCGGCCATCTCCCCCTCGAGGGGGGAGATTATTCGCTCGGCGGCTTTCGCTAATCTTCAACACAGGAAAGATGGGCGCAGCGCCGACACCGCCAATCTCCCCCCTTGAGGGGGAGATGCGCGGCAGGGCAGAGAGGGGGGCCTCGCGCCATACCTTTGCATTAGGAGCTGCTCTAACCGCAACGCTGCCTCTCCTATCCG
>NZ_RZRY01001098.1:0-1530 GCF_003998035.1 Mesorhizobium sp. M2A.F.Ca.ET.039.01.1.1
GCGTCGTCCAAGGCAGCGCGGCGGCTCACCAGCTCGCCGCCGGCCTTCTCGGCGTCGGCCAGCGCATTGCGGGCGGCATCCAACGCATGCTGTGCGTCGCGGCCGGCCTGGCGCGCATTGCGCTCGGCCTCGCTTGCCTGGCGCATCGCCTGCTCGGCGCGCGCCAGCGCCTCCTCCGCCTCGCGCACGACGCGCGTCGCCTGCACGGCTTCGGCATCGAGCTCGGCCAGTCGATTCTTCTGCGCCAGCCGCAGCGCGGCGGCAGTCGGCGCGTCGGCGCTAGCGGTGAGGCCATCCCAACGCCAGAGCGCGCCATCGCGGCTGACCAGCCGCTGGCCAGGAGCCAGAAGCGCTTGGAGCCGGCGACCGTCGGCGGCTTCGACAACGCCGGTCTGCGCCAGGCGGCGGGCGAGCTGCGACGGCGCATGCACCACGCTTGCCAGGCTCTTCACACCCTCGGGCAATACGGCATCTCCCGGCTGAACCGCACTTTCGCCCCAATGCACCGGGGCGCTGCGGTCGAGCGGGACGTCGAGGTCCTCGCCGAGCGCCGCGCCAAGCGCCGTCTCATAGCCGCGCTCGACGCTGATCTGTTCAAGCACTGAAGGAAAAAGATCGCCGCCGCTGGTGGCGTTGAGGATTTTTGCCAGCGTGCGTGCTTCGGTCTCGATGCGCGCCAGTTCCGCCCTGGCATCCTGCAGCGGAGGCCTTGCGGCGCTTTCGGCCGCGCGCGCCTCGGCGACGGCCTGCTCGGCTGCGATGGCGCCGGCCTCGCTCTCTTCAAGCCTGGCCAGCGCATCCTCGACCAGCAGCCGCTTTTCAGCGGGATCCGGCAGCCCGGAAATGCGCGCGACGATGTCGGAAAGCTCGCGGTCGACGTCGGCGAGCTGGCGGGCGAAGCGGTCGCGGCGCTCGGCTGTTTCGCGCAACGAGCGCTCGATCTGGTGGCGCGAGGCCGCCGCCTCGGCGCGCTCGGCGGTCAGCGCGGCAAGTCTTGCCTCGCTCTGCGACAGCGTAGCACCTGCCTGCTCGAAAGCGGCGCGCGTGGTCGCCTCGCGCTCGGCGGCGCCGGCATTTTCCGAATTGAGCTCGGCTTCCTCGACGCGCAGGCGCTCGAGGATATCGGCATTGTCGCGCACCATCCGCTCCTCGCGGGCGATGTCGGCGTCGAGCTGCTGCAGACGGCGTTCGAGCTCGGTCTGGCGGGCACGGATGCGGCCGGCCTCCTCCTCGATCTGCGTCTTGGCGATCGACAGGCGCTGGAAGGCGGCGGCCGCGGCGGCTTCGGCGTCGCGCAGGTCCGGCAGCCGGTGCGCGGCGATGCCCTGCTCCCTGGCGGCGGCCATCTGGGCGGCGGCGCGGTCGCCGACCAGCGTGGTGGCGACGGCAAGCGCGGAGCGCGCCTCGCCTTCCTGGGTCTTTGCCAGCGTCCAGCGCAGATGCAACAGCGTCGCTTCGGCCTTGCGGATATCGGCCGACAGGTTCTTGAAGCGCGAGGCCTGGCGCGCCTGGCGCTTCAGGCTTTCGATC
>NZ_RZRY01001099.1:0-1527 GCF_003998035.1 Mesorhizobium sp. M2A.F.Ca.ET.039.01.1.1
GGCGGGCGCTTTTAGCCTTGATGTTCGTGAGTCCATCGACGGCCCGGTTTTCGACCCGGTGCTGATGGGCCCGACTGCGAGAACAAATCCATTGGATGACACACCCGACATTCATGATGATGGTCTTGATGAAGACGTTGGCGAAAAAGCGCCGTTGATCAAGGCGTCGGACCATCGCGCATTTATCAAATCGTTTTCGGCGGACGGTCTGCAGACGCGACCGGCTTACGCGATCGCGCGAAACACGTATGTTGTCATGGATTTGGACACGAGGGCAGCGCTAGACGTTGTAAAGCGGTTACAGCGCTCAAGCGCTACCACGCGGCGCGCGTTCATTCGCAATCCACGGAGTTTTCTCGTTGAAGCTCTGCCAGATCTCAGCGAGGCCGCAGGCCGTATCTTTGTCGAGACTGCTCAATATTCGGAGCGGGTGAAGGGACTTGGTCTTTGGGAAAAGCCGAATTTGTCCTGGCTCGCCAGGAAAAGCACTGGTTGGTTGCCTGAAGGATTTATCCTGAGGGTGGGTGAAAAGACGCTCGAACTCGACGAGGCGGGCCTGAATGAGCTGGCACAAGAGGCTGACCGTGCTTCCGAGGCCGCCAAAGCAGATGTCGCGTTCCGCGACGTTGTCTACTCGCTTGACGATGTAAAAATTGCGCTCGACGGAGTTCGACAGCAGTTCGACGAGGACGCGCAACCGTTCGAGCGACCGGAAGATGCCCCGCCGGAAAGGGATCGCAACGTTCTCCTCATCGACGATCATATAGAGGATGCGGCCAGCAAAGAGAGGCAGCGGCGGCGGATGGAACTGCCGCAGCTGTTTCCATCGGACTTGGTGCGAACCACCCCAAAGCGCCATCAGCAGGAGGGGTTCAAGTGGCTTGTGATGGGGTGGGCCTTCGGATTTCCAGGGCTGCTGCTTGCCGATGACATGGGTCTCGGCAAGACGATGCAGGCACTGTCGTTCTTGGCCTGGTTCCGGGCGAACAGAGCATCTGTCACCAAAGGGCTGGGCGACATATCCGGTCCGATTCTGATCGTCGCGCCGACTGCGCTGCTGAGGAACTGGCAGAAGGAGGCTGAAACGCATCTCGTCGCTGATGCGCTGGGCGACTGCCTCGAGGCGTTTGGTCCGGGACTAAGGCGGATCAAGGCGCCGGCCGGTTCGGGCGTTTCCCTCGACGATGCGCTCGACATAGAGGCGATCCGCGAAGCGGACTGGATACTGACGACCTACGAAACGTTGGCAAATTATCACCGGGTGTTTGGCCGCGTCCGGTTTTCCATCGTGCTTTTCGACGAGATGCAAAAGATCAAGGCGCCGGACACGATCAACACGCATGCCGCCAAGACTTTGAATGCGGATTTCGTGATCGGGCTGACCGGCACGCCGATCGAAAACCGTATCGAGGATCTATGGTGCATCATGGACCGGGTGTCGCCCGGTTTTTTGGGCGGGCTCAAGGCATTTTCCAAAGCGCATTGCGGAGAGGACCCGGAGGCACTGAAGACACTCAAGGACAAGCT
>NZ_RZRY01000109.1:0-13378 GCF_003998035.1 Mesorhizobium sp. M2A.F.Ca.ET.039.01.1.1
GACTATGCGCTGTTCCCGCATCTCAACGTGCTCGACAACGTCGCCTACGGCCTGATGGTCAAGGGCGTCGGCAAGGCCGAGCGGCTGAAGGCTGCGGAGGAAGCGCTGTCGCTGGTGCGCCTGCCGGGCTATGGCGCGCGCCGCCCAGGCCAGCTTTCCGGCGGCCAGCGCCAGCGCGTCGCGCTCGCCCGGGCGCTGGTCAACCAGCCCAAGGTGCTGTTGCTCGACGAGCCGCTCGGCGCGCTCGACCTCAAGCTGCGCGAGAACATGCAGGAGGAATTGAAGTCGCTGCAGAAGGCGCTCGGCATCACCTTCGTCTTCGTCACCCACGACCAGGGCGAAGCGCTGTCCATGGCCGACCGCGTCGCCGTCTTCAACGACGGCAGGATCATGCAGGTCGGCACGCCGGAAGATATCTATCAGCGGCCGAACACGCGCTTCGTCGCCGATTTCGTCGGCTCGTCCAACGTGCTGCCGCCGGATTTCGTTCAGCGCTATTCCGGCCAGCATCGCTGGGGCAGCCTGCGCCCGGAATCCATCCGCGTTTCAAGCGCGACCAGTGGCGACGGCGTCGCCGCGCGCCTGGTCGGCACCAACTATCTCGGCGCCACGACAAGGCTGGCGCTCGATGCCGAGGGGTTGAGGCTGCACGCGGTGGTGCCGGCGGGAACGGCGCTGCCGGCCGAAGGCGAGGCGGTGACGCTCACCTTCAACCGCGATAGCCTGCATCTGATGGATGAGCCGGCGTGATGAAGGCTTGTGCGAGGCCCCCCTCTCTGTCCTGCCGGACATCTCCCCCTCAGGGGGGGAGATTGGCTGTCCCTTCGGGTTTCGCCAATCTCCAACGTGTCAGAATTGGCGAGGCCGAGAAACTGCTGATCTCCCCCCTTGAGGGGGAGATGTCCGGCAGGACAGAGAGGGGGGCGAAGGATCGCGGCCTCTCCCACGATCGCCCTCAACACGCGGTGGCGCCATGACCATCGCCGCTGTTCAGTCCAACCCCACTCCCGCCATCCTGCCAGGCAGCGGCGGCATGCGCGGCGCGCTTTCCGACCTCTTCTGGCGCCGCCCGAAATTCCTGCTCACCCTGATGCTCGCCCCGCCGCTTTTGTGGCTCGGCATCGTCTATATCGGCTCGCTCTTCGCCCTGCTGGCACAGAGCTTCTTCTCGATCGACGAGTTCTCCGGCCTCATCAACCGCGAGTTCACGCTAAAGACTTATGGCGATCTGCTGCAGGCCGCCAATCTCGACATCATCCTGCGTACGGTGACGATGGCGGCACTCGTCACGCTTGCCTCGGCGGTCATCGCCTTCCCCATCGCCTATTACGCGGCGCGCTATGCGCGCGGCCGCTGGAAGGCGCTGTTCTATCTCGGCGTCATGCTGCCGTTGTGGTCCAGCTACCTGGTCAAGATCTACGCCTGGAAGCTGATCCTCGCCAAGGAAGGCATCCTCACCTGGCTGCTCGCCAAGCTGAACCTGCTCTGGCTGCTCGACGCCTGGCTGTCGCTGCCGATCGTCGGCGGCAACTCGCTGTCGGTCTCCTTCACCGGCACCTTCATCGTCTTCGTCTATGTCTGGCTGCCCTTCATGATCCTCCCTGTGCAGGCCGCGCTCGAGCGCGTGCCCGGCAACCTGGTCGAGGCCTCGTCCGATCTCGGCGCCTCGCCCGGCCAGACCTTCCGCAACGTGCTGTTCCCGCTGGCGCTGCCCGGCATCGTCGCCGGCTCGATCTTCACCTTCTCGCTGACCTTGGGCGACTACATCATCCCGCAGATTATCGGCACGTCACGCCTCTTCATCGGCCAGGCCGTCTATTCGCAGCAGGGCACCGCCGGCAACATCCCGTTGGCCGCCGCCTTCACCGTGGTGCCCATCGTCATCATGGGCTTCTATCTCTGGGGCGCCAAGCGCATGGGGGCTTTCGATGCGCTCTGACCGTGGCCAACGTGCTCCGCTCGGCCTGAAGATCGCCGCCGCCTGCGGCCTGCTGTTCCTGCACCTGCCGATCCTGCTGATCTTCGTCTACGCCTTCACGACGGAAGAGAAGAGTTTCGTCTGGCCGCCGCCGGGGCTCACCACGCAATGGTTCGCCGTTACCTGGAACCGGCCGGACGTATGGGATGCGCTAACGCTGTCGGTCCGCGTCGCCGCCATCTCGACGGCGATCGCGCTGGTGCTCGGCACGCTCTGCGCCGCCGCCGTCTCGCAGACCCACTTCTTCGGCCGCGAGGCCATCTCGCTCTTGGTCATCCTGCCGATCGCGCTGCCCGGCATCATCACCGGCATCGCGCTGCGCTCGGCCTTTTCGCTGGCCGACATTCCCTTTTCGTTCTGGACGATCGTGCTCGGCCACGCCACCTTCTGCGTGGTCGTCGTCTACAACAACGCCGTCGCCCGCTTCCGCCGCACCTCGGGATCGATGATCGAAGCCTCGATGGATCTCGGCGCCGACGGTTTCCAGACCTTCCGGCATGTCGTGCTGCCGAACATCGCAACCGCCCTGCTCGCCGGCGGCATGCTTGCCTTCGCGCTCTCCTTCGACGAGGTCATCGTCACCACCTTCACCGCCGGCCAGCAGCAGACGGTGCCGATCTGGATGCTGGAGGAGCTGATCCGTCCGCGCCAGCGCCCGGTCACCAATGTCGTTGCTATGGTCGTCGTGCTGGTGACGCTGCTGCCGATCCTCGTTGCCTATTACCTGACCCGCGACGGCGACCAGATCGCGGGGAGTGGGAAATGAAAACAGCGAGTAGCGAATAGCGAGTAGCGAATAGGGTTCGGCTGTCGATCTCCCTATTCGCTACTCCCTATTCGCTCCTAATCAGGGAGAAACCCAATGGACACCCAGATGCTCATCGGCTCGAAATTCGAGAAGGGCACCGAAACCGAGGAGCCGATCCTCAATCCAAAGACCGGGGCAACCATCCTCAACCTGCCTGAAGCAAGCCCGGCGCAGATCGAAGCGGCCGTGACAGCCGCCGAGCGAGCGTTCGTCAGTTGGTCGCGTACCACGCCGGCGCAGCGCTCCGGCTATCTGCTTAAGATCGCCGATCGGATCGAGGCGGAAGCCAAGGAGTTCGCGGCGCTCGAGGCGCTGAATTGCGGCAAGCCGATCAATGCCGTGCTCAACGACGAGATCCCGGCGATCGTCGACTGCTACCGCTTCTTCGCCGGCGCGGTGCGCTCGATGCCCGGTCAGGTGGCCGGCGAATATATTGCTGGCCACACCTCGATGGTGCGGCGCGACCCTATCGGCATCGTCGCTTCGATCGCGCCCTGGAATTATCCGCTGATGATGATGGCGTGGAAGCTGGCGCCGGCGGTCGGCGGCGGCAACACGGTCGTCTTCAAACCTTCGGAGCAGACGCCGCTGACATCGCTGAAGCTGGCGAAGATCCTCGCCGAGATCCTGCCCGAAGGCGTCGTCAACGTCGTGCTCGGCCGTGGCGACAGCGTCGGCAACACGCTGATCAACCATCCGAAGGTCAACATGATCTCGATCACCGGCGACGTCGCCACCGGCAAGAAGGTGCTGCAGGCGGCCGCCAAATCGGTCAAGCGCACGCATCTGGAGCTTGGCGGCAAGGCGCCGGTTATCGTCTTCGACGACGCCGATCTTGGCGCCGTGGTCAATGGCCTGCGCGCCTTCGGCTATTACAATGCCGGTCAGGACTGCACCGCCGCCTGCCGCATCTATGCCGGCAAGAAGATCTACGACAAGCTGGTCGCCGATCTCTCTTCCGCTGTCTCGACCATCAAATACAACCAGCCTGACGACACTGAGAACGAGATCGGCCCGCTGATCTCGCGCCGCCAGCGCGACCGCGTGTCGAGCTTCGTCGAGCGCGCCTCGGAGCTGAAGCACATCGAGATCACCACCGGCGGCAAGCCGGGGGAGGGCTCCGGCTTCTACTACCAGCCGACGGTGGTCGCCGGCGCGCTGCAGGAAGACGAGATCGTGCGCCGCGAGGTGTTCGGCCCGGTCGTCTCGATCACCCGCTTCTCGGATGTCGACGAGGCGGTGAATTGGGCGAATGACAGCGACTACGGCCTTGCCTCGTCGGTGTGGACCAAGGACGTCGCGCGCGCCATGGCGACCGCCGCTCGTCTGCAATATGGCTGCACCTGGATCAACACGCACTTCATGCTGACCAACGAGATGCCGCATGGCGGCCTGAAACAGTCAGGCTACGGCAAGGACATGTCGCTCTACGCGCTGGAGGATTACACGGCTGTCCGCCACGTCATGGTGGCGCACGGCTAGTCCCTTGCGAGAGAGGCCGGATTGCCAATTGCCCGTAGCAAATCCGATGGCAATCCGGCCTCTATCCCCTACATGGGCGGAGGCGGCGTAAGAACTAATGCATGTCGCCCAGAAGTGTGCGCGGTTCTGGGACAACGACATGCATCAAAACAAAGACTTAAACCGCGTCGCCTGAGCCCGGCTCAGCGCGACGCGGTTTAAGCGGCCGTCCTCCCTTGCATCTCCGATGCTGCGGGCTTGATGTTCTGGTTGACTCTAAAGATGTTGAACGGGTCGTAGATGCGCTTCACCTGGCTAAGCCGCTCGTAGTTCGCGCCATAGCTCGCCTGCACGCGCGCTTCTCCTTCGTCCTCCATCATGAAATTCACGTAGCCGCCTTCGCCGTTATGGGGATGGATGCTCGCCCAGTAGGTCTTGGCCCATTTGGTGAGGTCGGCGGCCTTGGCCGGATCCGGATCGATGGCGGCGATGACCATCGACCAGGTCGCGTCGCGCGCATTCCATGCCGTCTCGTTCTTGCCGACGCGGCGAACGGCGCCGTCGATGGGGTAAAGATGCATGAGCGACAATTCGCTCGGCGCTGCGGCGGCCTGCGCGATATGGGTCGCGATGGCTTCGTCGGGAAGCGACTTGACGAAATCGCCCTTCCAGTACCATTGCAGGCCTTTCGGAAGCAGCGGGTCGAACATCGCCTGCAAGGCCGGGAACGGCATCACACCCATCCAGTTGAAGATAGGCGGCGGCAGATTGTCGAGCAGCGGCGCCATGGCCTTGCGCCCCTCCTCCTCGGTGCCGTTGTAGCAGGAGATGATGGCGCAGGCGCGCTTGCCCCAATATTCGCGCGGGAATGGGTCGGTCGACGGAATGGTCTTCAAGCCGACAAAGGTGCCGAGATCCTCCGGCGCCTCCGGCAGATAGTCGCGATAGGTCTGCATGACGGCCATGGCATCCTTGGCCTCCCAGAACACCGGGCCGCCGAAGATCATGTTCACGGGATGGGCCTGGAACAGGAAACTGGTCACGACGCCGAAATTGCCGCCACCGCCGCGGAGCGCCCAGAACAGGTCGGGGTTCTCGGCTTTGCTGGCGGTCACCACGCTGCCGTCGGCCAGCACCAGATCGGCTTCGACCAGATTGTCGATGGTGAGACCGTATCTGCGCGTGAGATAGCCTGTACCGCCGCCGAGGGTCAGGCCGGCAACGCCGGTGGTCGAGACGATGCCCGCCGGAACAGCGAGCCCGAAGGGATGGGTGGCATGGTCCACGTCGCCCGAATTGCAGCCGGGCCCGACCCTGACGGTGCGCGTTTTCGGATCGACATGGACACCCTTCATCATCGACAGGTCGATGACGAGACCGTTGTCGCAGATCCCCAATCCGGCGCCGTTGTGGCCTCCGCCGCGCACGGCGGCCAAAAGGTCGTTGTCGCGGGCGTATTTCACGGCGGTAATCACGTCGGCGACGTCGGCGCAGCGCGCAATCAGCAGCGGGCGTTTATCGATCATGCCGTTATAGACCTTGCGGGCCTCGTCATAGCCGGCATCGTCGCGCAGGATCACCTCCCCGCGCAGGCTTTCACGCAGTCTTGCATGGGCTTCGTCGGTCATTGGTTTGCTCCCTTGCTTGCGCCAGCGCCATGGCGCGCCGACGCGACGCATGTGTTGCTTCGTTTGCTCGCCTCATCGGGCGAATGCGTTGGATGTTGCAGGAAGAGCACATTGCACCAATCCGGCCCCTGCCGCTTCGCCCGAAAGGACCAGCGGGGCATGGCTCGGGAGAGCCATGACACGACAGCCAAAGCGGCTGCAGTGGATGGCCGAGCGGAGGGTGCCCGGTTACCGATTTGGGTCGATCCGGTGACGTCGAGTGGCCGCCTGCCTCGCAGCCACTCTTCCCGTCATGTTCGCCGCTGCCTCTTCGGCCTTCGGCTATTTCGCAATCAACTATTCCACGATCCGGAAGATTTGCCACTGGCTGGTGCCCGACACCACATAGGGCTCCAGTTCCTTGCCCCATTTGGCGTGCGCGTCGATCTTCGCGATCTTGGCAAAGAACGCTTCCAGCTGGGCCAGGCTTTCGACTTCGTGGTGGGATTCGATCGTCGCTTCGCGGGCGCCGATCGAACCCGTCATGAGCCGGAAATTCAGGTCGGCCAAACCGACCTGCGAGCCGATCTCGCGCTCCCATTTCCGCATCAGCTCAAGTGCGGTCTGCTTGTGGCCGAACTTCGCGTCGATCTGCCATCTGGCGCTGAACATCTCGATTCTCCCTCACCATTGCGGCCGAGGCCGCTGTTGATTTGTCCGCGGTTGATTATTCGTCCCAGGCCTGCACGACGGTCTGCCGCGCGATCAGGCCGTTCCTCAGCTCCAGCATCGCCGCGCAAACCACCTTGGTGCCGTCCGGATAGGCGCAGGCTTGCATGAAGGCGAGGTTGTCGCCCTCTGCGATGGTGGCGTCGACCTTGTGGGTCATCGCCCGGCTGCAGATATCGTCCCAGAAGATGCTGATCGCCGCGCGGCCGCGGATTTCGCGCGGCTTGCTCGGCGGGTTGTTGCGGTCGACGACGCGCACCAGCGCATCGTCGGTGTAGAAGCTCGACAGCAACTTACCGTCACGGCCCTCGATCGCCTTCTTGATCGCCGCGCCGTCCACCGTCTTTGTCTTGGTCAACATCTTGTCTCTCCATGGCCCCGCAGTGCCTTCCTGGCTGCCTGCATTGGGATAATTGATACCTCCTACGCGTCCCGACCGCTTCGCCCGAAAGCGCCATGGCTCTCATGGCCCGTCCGGGCCAGCATGCCTGGCCGAGAATGCCGCCGCCGCCGCCCGCGACGGCAGGTCGAGCTTGAGCAATATGTTGGCGACATGGCGCTTGACCGTGTGCTCGCTGAGGTCGAGCTCGGCTGCGATCGCGGCATTGCTCTTGCCGTCGGCGATCAGGCTCACCACCTCGCTCTCGCGAGCCGTCAGCGTTGCCGGTTCGGCCGGCTTGGGCTTGGGACGGCAGGCCGGCTCCAGATGCTGTTCGGCCGTCACCTGCACCAGCGCCAGCGGCTCGTCCAATTCGTCGAGGCTGATGCGGCCGGCATCGGTGAAATGCAGCCCGGAACCCGCGGCCAGGTCGGCGACCAGCCTTGAGCAGAGGATGTGCCCGCGCTCGGCATGGGCGGCAAGCTGCATGGCCACACGCGCTGTCAGCCCCGTCGGCGGTCCGCGTATTTCGATCTCGCCGACATGCACCCCTTGCGCGCTTGCCACGCCGATTTCCTGGGCCGCCTCGCGCAGCAGCGCCGCGCAGCGCACGGCACGCGCTGGGCCATCGAAGCGCGAGATCATCAGCTCGCCATGCGTGCCGGCGACGCGCCCGCCATGGCGGCCGACCAGCATGTGCCAGTTCTCCTGGAAGCGCAGGCTGCGTTCGCTCCACAAGCGGTCGCCGAGCCGCGCGGTGTCGTAGATGCGTGTCACCAGAAGTGCTGCGAGCACGCGTTCCACAACGGCCACCGTCGGCTCCCCGGTCAGGAATTCCTCGATCAGGTCGGCCACGCGGTCGACGTCGCCGGTCCAGATCGGGTGGTCGCGCCCCGAAATCTCGACCAGGCGGGCGCCTGGGATCTTTCTGGCCAGGAAGCGGCTGGCGTCGGGATCGACTCGGGCGTCGTTGCGGCGATGGATCAGGTAAGTAGGCACGCTGATCGTCCCGAGCATGTCGCGCACGTCTATGCCGGCATTCATGCGGGCAAGCGCCGTAGCGGCCGTCGGGCTGGCCGACAGCCGCTCGAACCGGCCCCACCACTGAGTGAAGTGGGTATCGTCGACCCGGCCCGGCGCGAAATTGGGCAAGGTCGCGCCGGTGCCCCAGGATGTTTCCGCCGTCTCGATGAATGCTTCCAGCCGTTCCGGCGGCATCACCCATTTGTGGAAATGCGCATAGCCGCCGTAGAGCACCAGCGCCCGCGTCCGCTCCGGATAGGTGGCGGCGAACAGCATCGCCATCGGCGCGCCTTCCGAGGCGCCGAGGATAGCGGCACGGCCGCTGCCTGTGGCGTCCATCACCGCTCGGACATCGTCCATGCGCGTCTCGAGGCTGGGCAGGTGGCGGGTGTCGACGCGGTCGGATAGCCCGGTGCCGCGCTTGTCGAACAGGATCAGCCGCGAGAAGGCGGAGAGCCGTTTCAAGAGGCGGCTGTAGCCCTCGTCTTCCCAATGCAGGTCGAGATTGGAGATGAAGCCCGGTACGAAGACGAGATCGAAAGAGCCCTGGCCGATCACCTGATAGGCGATCCGCACATCCCCGCTACGGGCGTATCTGGTCTCGATCGGCCTCACGCGAACTACCCCGCCCGGCCAGACGACTTTCTGCCGCCAACCATAGCAGAGCCGTGCCGATAGCGGCACCTTAAACTTTAGCGGAAAGGAATATAACGCCGTCCGGTCGCTACATCATTCCTGCGAAGCGGCGATATCGGCCGGAAAGGCTGTGACCCCAAGCTTCCTGTCGGCCTCCGCAGGGGAGATCGGCCGCTTGATCTTGTCCGAGGCCGCGATCACCAACGCGTCGAAATCCTCAGCGTCGCCGTCGAGCAGCTCGAAGAGCTGCCGCCGCATCCGGGGTTCCCAGAATTTGTTGATGTGCTCCGCCAGCCCGGCAATGCCTTCCTCGCGCGGCTTCGAGTGGAAGAAGGTGGCGATCTGGTTGGCCATGCGCACCAGCTTTTCCCTGGTGCTGGCGATGTGGTCTTCGTCATGCGACATGCTTGGCAACTCCGGAAGCCACCCGTTCGGGGTGGGTGAAAATATCGAAATCGTCGCCGCGCACCAGCGCCACCAGCGTCATGCCGGCGGCATCCGCCGTGCGGATGGCAAGCGCCGTCGGCGCCGAAACCGCCATGATGATCGAAGCGCCGATGGCAGCCGTCTTCTGCACCATCTCGACCGAGACGCGCGAGGTCACCACGACCGCGCCGCTTGCGCCATCGATGCCTGCCTTGGCCAGCGCGCCGGCGAGCTTGTCCAGCGCATTGTGCCGCCCGACATCCTCGCGCGCCATCACGACGCCCTTGCCGGGCACGTAGAAGCCGGCCGCATGCACCGCGCCGGTCTCGGCATGCAGCGGCTGAACCTTCGACAGCAACTGGACGGCGCTGGTGATGTCTTCTGCTTGAAGCGTAAGTTTTGACGCACCAACTGCCTCGACCGAGCGCATCGCCTCCTCGATGGACTCAATGCCACACAAGCCGCAGCCGACCGGTCCGGCCAGCCGGCGCCGCCGCGCCTGGAAGCGCGTGTTGGCCTGGTCCTTCAGCCTGATCTGGATGTCGATGCCGGCGCCGAGATCCTCGACCTCGATCGCCTCGATCTCTTTCTGATCGGCGATGATGCCCTCGGTCAGCGAGAAGCCGAGCGCGAAATCCTCGAAATCGGCTGGGCTTGCCATCATCACCGCATGCGTGGTGCCGGCAAAGGAGAACGCCACCGGCGTCTCTTCCGGCACCATGCGGTTCGCGGCCGCGGTGCCGCCGGCGCGATGCGCGAGCCGCGTAATTTGCGTCGTCGCTTTGCGGCGCGCGCCCAAGGACTACTCCGCTGCCGCCAGCGGGGCGATACGCCGGCTCTGCTTGGCCTGCTCGTTATAGTCCTTCTGCCAGTCGGTCGGGCCGTTGGACGGCGCCACCTGCACGGCGGTGACCTTGTATTCCGGACAGTTGGTCGCCCAGTCCGAGAAGTCGGTGGTGATCACGTTGGCCTGCGTGTCCGTATGGTGGAAGGTCGTGTAGACGACACCGGGCGAGACGCGGTCGGTGATCAGAGCGCGAAGCGTGGTTTCGCCGGAGCGGCTCGCCAGCCGCACCCAGTCGCCTTCGCGCACGCCGCGAACCTCGGCGTCATGCGGATGGATCTCCAGCCGGTCCTCGGCATGCCAAGCAACGTTCTCCGTGCGCCTGGTCTGCGCGCCGACATTGTACTGCGACAGGATGCGGCCGGTGGTGAGCAGCAGCGGATAGCGCGGGCCTGTCCGCTCGTCCGTCGCCACATATTCGGTGCGGATGAACTTGCCCTTGCCGCGCACGAAGCCGTCGACATGCATGATCGGCGTGCCGAGCGGCGCCTTCTCGTTGCAGGGCCACTGCACCGAGCCGACACGGTCAAGCAGCTCGAACGAGACGCCGGCGAAGCTCGGCGTCGTCTTGGCGATCTCGTCCATGATCTCAGACGGATGGGTATAGTTCCAGTCGAGCCCGATGGCGCGGGCAAGCTCCTGCGTCGCCTCCCAGTCGGCGTAGCGCGCCTTCGGCTCGATGACCTTGCGCACCATGTTGATGCGGCGCTCGGCATTGGTGAAGGTGCCGTCCTTCTCGAGGAAGGTCGAACCCGGCAGGAAGACATGCGCGTAGTTGGCCGTCTCGTTGAGGAAGAGGTCGTGCACCACGACGCATTCCATAGCGGCGAGACCGCCGGCGACATGCTTGGTGTCGGGATCGGACTGCAGGATGTCCTCGCCCTGGATGTAGATGCCCTTGAACGAGCCGTCGACGGCGGCGTCCAGCATGTTGGGGATACGCAGGCCGGGCTCGTCGTCCAGCTTCACACCCCACAGGCTCTCATAGATGTCGCGCACCGCTTCGCCCGAGATGTGGCGGTAGCCCGGCAGCTCATGCGGGAAGGAACCCATGTCGCAGGAGCCCTGCACATTGTTCTGGCCGCGCAGCGGATTCACGCCGACGCCCGGACGGCCGATATTGCCGGTTGCCATGGCGAGGTTGGCGATCGCCATCACCGTGGTCGAGCCCTGGCTGTGTTCGGTGACGCCGAGGCCGTAATAGATCGCGCCATTGCCCCCCTTGGCGTAAAGGCGCGCGGCACCCCGGATGGCTTCAGGGTCGACGCCGGACAGCTTGCCGACCGTCTCCGGGCTGTTCTCCGGCAGGGCGACGAAGGACGCCCAGTCCTGAAACTCGGCCCAGTCGCAGCGCTCGCGCACGAAGGCTTCGTTGTAGAGGCCCTCGGTGACTATGACATGCGCCAGCGCCGTCAGCACCGCCACATTGGTGCCGGGCTTCAGCGGCAGGTGATAGTCGGCCTCGATATGCGCCGATTTCACCATCTCGGTGCGGCGCGGATCGAGCACGATCAGCTTGGCGCCCTGGCGAAGCCGCTTCTTCAGCCGCGAGGCGAACACCGGATGGGCGGACGCCGGATTGGCGCCGATGATGACGGCGACGTCGGTGAACTCGACCGAATCGAAATCCTGCGTACCGGCCGAGGTGCCATAGGTCTGGCCGAGCCCGTAGCCGGTCGGCGAATGGCAGACGCGCGCGCAGGTGTCGACATTGTTGTTGCGGAAGCCCTGCCGCACCAGCTTCTGGACGAGATAGGTCTCCTCGTTGGTGCAGCGCGAGGAGGTGATGCCGCCGATCGCGGTGCGTCCATACTGATACTGGATGCGGCGGAATTCCTTCGCCGTGTGGGCGATCGCCTCTTCCCAGCTCACTTCGCGCCACGGATCGGTGATCTTCTCGCGGATCATCGGCGACAGGATGCGGTCCTTGTGCGTGGCGTAGCCATAGGCAAACCGGCCTTTCACGCAGGAATGGCCGTGGTTCGCCTTGCCGTCCTTGTAGGGCATCATGCGGATGACCTCGTCATCCTTCACTTCGGCCTTGAACGAGCAGCCGACGCCGCAATAGGCACAGGTGGTGACAGCCGAGCGCTCCGGCATGCCTTTTTCCAGCACCGTCTTCTCGCGCAGCGCATCGGTCGGGCAGGCCTGCACGCAGGCGCCGCAGGAGACGCATTCCGAAGCGATGAAATCCTCATGCATGCCGGCGACCATGCGCGATTCGAAGCCGCGGCCCTCGATGGTCAGCGCGAAGGTGCCCTGCACCTCTTCGCAGGCGCGCACGCAGCGCGAGCAGACGATGCACTGCGCCGGGTCATAGGTGAAATAGGGGTTGGATTCGTCACGCGCGATATAGTCCACCGCCAGCGAGCCATGGCCGGGCGCCACGCCGCCTTCTTCCTTGACGTGGTTGCGGCCTTCGACGCCGTAACGGTTCTCGGCGAGGCCGACCGACTTCGCCACCGCGTCGAACTCGCTGGCGCCGGTTCCGGCCTTCTCGTTCCAGCCCATCGGATGGTCGGAGACATAGAGTTCCATGACGCCGCGGCGGATGGCGTCGAGCCGGTCCGACTGCGTGCGCACCACCATGCCTTCGCCGACCGGCGTCGTGCAGGAGGCGGGCGTGCCGCCGCGGCCCTCGATCTCGACCAGGCAGACGCGGCAGGAGCCGAAGGAATCCAGCATGTCGGTGGCGCAAAGCTTCGGGATCTCGACCCCGCCTTCCATCGCCGCGCGCATGATCGAGGTGCCTTCCGGCACGGTGATGCTTTGCCCGTCGACGGTCAGGGTGACCTGCTTCGTCGCTTTCGACTCCGGCGTTCCGTAGTCGATCTCCTGGATGAGTGTCGGGAAGTCGGCCTTGATGTTCATCTGCCAGCTCCTATTCAGCCGCCACGCGCGCCGGCGCGGGCTTGAAATCCTCAGGGAAATGCGTGATAGAGCTCATCACCGGATAGGGCGTGAAGCCGCCCAGCGCGCAGAGCGATCCGAACTTCATCGTGTTGCAGAGGTCGGTGACCAGAGCGAGGTTCTTCTCCGCTTCGATGCCAGCCGCGACCTTGTCCAGAACCTCCACGCCGCGCGTCGAGCCGATGCGGCAGGGCGTGCACTTCCCGCAGCTTTCCACGGCGCAGAACTCCATGGCGAAGCGCGCCTGCTTCAGCATGTCGGCGGTGTCGTCGAAAACGGTGATGCCGGCATGGCCGATCAGGCCGTCGCGCTTGGCGAATTCCTCATAGTCGAACGGCGTGTCGAACAAAGTGCGCGGGAAATAGGCGCCGAGCGGTCCGCCGACCTGCACCGCCTTCACGGGACGCCCGGAAGCCGTGCCGCCGCCGATCTCGTCGACGATTTCGCCGAGCGTCAGGCCGAAGGCCGTCTCGAACAGGCCACCATGCTTGACGTTGCCGGCGATCTGGATCGGGATCGTGCCGCGCGAGCGGCCCATGCCGAAATCCTTGTAGAAGGCGGCGCCCTTGTCCATGAT